>NZ_JBTRXV010000134.1:0-6731 GCF_054608695.1 Thiomonas sp. | reverse complement strand
GTCGTCAAGAAGGGGGGGGGATGGGTCGCAATATGGGAGGCGTGCCGCAACAGCGCGGGCTGACCCTGGTGGAGCTCGTCGTCACCATTGCCATCGCCGCCATCCTCATGGCCATCGCCATGCCGAGCCTGCAAAGCTTTCTACTCAACTCCAAAGTGAGATCTGCCGCTGGCCGTCTACAGGAGGACTTGCAAATGGCCCGTGCCGAAGCCGTCAAAACCAATCAGGTCGTCGCCCTCAACATCAGCGCCGCCAACGGCATCTGCGCCTGGAGCCTCGCGCCCACCTTCTCCAGCTACACCCCCATGACCGCCCCGCGCTACCAGAGCGAATACGCCAGCGTCTCCTGCACAGCCACCGCCAGCCAAATCTGTTTTGATCCGCTCGGCACCCTGGCCCCCGGTGGCAACTGCGCCCTGGGCGGAACCTTCACCTTCGCGCCCAACACCAACGGCACCACCTGGATGGTGTTCGTCAATGCCGGCGGACGCGTCACCAGTTGCCTGCAAAGCGCCGGCGGCGGCTGTTACATCACCCCATGAAAAAGCCGAGCCCTTCATCCGAGCAAGGTTTCAGCCTGATAGAGCTCATGGTGGCCTTGACGATCTTCGCCATCGGCCTGCTGGGCCTGGCCTATCTCCAGGTGGCGCTCATCCGGCAAAACTCGGGGGCGCAATACATGGCCCAAGCCAGCCTCGCCGCCAACCAGATGTTGGGCAACATCTGGGCCGCCGGCAGAAGTAACCTGGGGGATTTCAACGGCATGGACACTTGTACCAACAGCTTGCCTGGCACGGGCAATGCCGCCGCCGTAGCCGCAGCCTGGTCCAACTTGGTGGCCAATACTCTACCCCAGGGCTGTGGTTCCGTGCAGTTTTACACGCCCAATGGTACCGCCACTGCGGGTACCAGCATCACCCTGCCCGCCATTGCCACCATCAGCGTGCAATGGGGCACACCCGTGGGCGGACAGCACCAGATGAACGTCAGCACGGAGATCTTGCTGCCATGACCACATCGCGCTCGGAGCACGGAGGCTTCACGCTGGTCGAACTCCTCGTGGTCATGGCCATTTCCCTCATCGCCATGGTGGCGATCTACGGTATTTTCATCAGCAGTTCCGATCAAGCACGGCGCACTCAGCAAATCACGGATATGTGGCAACAGGCGCAAGCGGCAATGAACATGGTCACGGATACCACTCGCCAGGCGGGTTACGGTCTTGACAGCGGCGGATGCAGCCAGACTTTGGCCACCGTTAACGCGGGCAACTCAACCATCAACTTCGTCCCAATCCAGGCAGCCACGCAATCCGCGCCCCAATATGACCCAACGGCGCATAACGTGAGCACCCAAAGCTTGACCGTCAGAATGGCCACATCCAGTAATAGCGGCTTCTCAGCCACATCCATCACTAAGGCGCCAGCAAATACTGCAGCGAATTTTTCCGTAGACAATACCTCTGGACTTGCAGTCAATGATCTTCTTTTGATCAAAATGGAAAATGGAATCTGTGCAGTGGCCCAAATTACCGGTCCAAGCAACCTGGGGAATGGCGCAAATACTGTCGTCCACAACTCGGGGGGGAACAACTACAATATTGCTGGAGGCATTGCCGCGCTCGGCCAAAATGCAAACCCTTCCGTCACGGTGACTGCCCAGGATCTCAACGGCGCATCCCTCTATGATATGGGTCAGGGCAACCATACGTACACCTTCAGCATTAGCAATACTACCAGCGTCGGAGGCACAACTACTTCTACTCCCACATTGGTGCTCACCACCCAGTCTGCCACCAGCACGGCGCAAACCCACGCCATCGCCACCGGCATCGTCGATTTGCAATTGTTATTCGGCTACGCCATCAACCCCGGTCAGCCTTTGCTTTATGGCCCTTGGAATGCCACGCAGGTGAGCTTAATACGTAGCGTTCGCATTTACCTGCTCGCGCGCAGTCCGGTGCAATTCCGCAACTATCACGCACCCGCATCCATCGCCTTATACAATCTGCCATCGGCGCAAAGCGCCACCGGTTCCGCCTTGTCGGCTGCTTACACCGTGACCTCTACGGATCAGGGGTATCGTTACCAACTTTTCCAAAACGAAGTCCCTCTTCTCAACCTCGTATGGGCTGCGCCACCATCATGATCCCGGAAAAAAACAGCGAAAGCGGAGCGACCCTCGTACTGGTCCTGCTCGTCCTCGTGGCCCTGACCCTCCTGGCCCTATCCGGCTGGTATCTCACCAAAACCTCCGTGGACATTGCCGGCAACATCGCCTATCGCAATGGGGCGCTGAACATCACCAATGTCGCCCTGGAAGACGCGGGCAATTACATCAATACCATCCCCATGCCCCCTGGCCTCCCCAGTGTCCAACCCAGTTGGTTTTACAATTCTTCGGCCCCAACGGGCAGCCCCATATCCGCCATCACGGCCAGTTCACCGCAATGGAGCACGGCCAAAACCGTATCCATCCCCAGCACGCTGGGCAATAGCCTGCAAGGTGGATCACTGCAATACTTCATGGAATTTTTAGGCAATCATGCCTGCAATGCCGCTGGATATGTCACCAACAGCACCTGCTATTACTATCGCGTCACGGTGATGGCCACTGGCGCGCGCAATACCCATGTCATCACCCAGTCCACTTACCGCCTCGTGACCGCCAAGCAGGGTTAAGGATCATGCCATGAGAAAAAACGTCTTCTTGCGCAAATGGCTCTGTGCCACACTAAGCGTCAGCCTGGCCCTGGCTCCCCTCCTCGCCAACGCCGCCACCCCCCTCAGCCTCTCCAATGTGCCGCTGGTCCTGCAGGTAAAAGGCCAGCCGCAGGTGCTTTTCCTGGTGACCAACTCCCAGTCCATGGATGGCAACCTCTCCGGCGCCATCATGACCGGTTCTGGCATCGTCGCCGCCAACCAAAGCTCCGCTTCACCCCAAAATTACACAGTTCCTAGCGGCTTTACCGCGCCGGTCACTGGACAAACATCCGGTACGGCGCCCTATACCGCTACCGTCAACGGAAATTTCGTTGACAACTCCCCCAGCCGGCTCAACGTAGCGAAAGAAGCCGTTCAGCAAACCTATGCGGCCTACAGCAATGTCATCCAGTTCGGCCTGATGGACCTGGGGGTTAGCGGTAACTCGGTTTATAACACCTGGGTGTATTACATGAGCGGGGCCAATGGCTTCCAGTTCGGCTCCAGCAGCTCGGCACCGTCCGGCCTGCTGGCCGTTGCCAATCCTTGCTATCAATCCTCCAGCAATAGCTGCAGCAATATCAAAAATGTCCTCAGCACGTCTCCTTATAACATTAGTGGCACGACCTCGCAGCCGTATTTGTATATTTCTGCTACCAGCGACGATCCCAGTATTAATGATGTACTTTATGTGCCTTCTAATTACGGATTTCCAAGTAATATTCTTACCTACGGTGGAGCTTCTCCTGCCAACCCTTATCCTCCAAATTATAGCCTTCAGCAATATAATCAAGGGGGTGTTTCAGAGGGTTACCCTTACTCCACAGGAGGCCTTTATAGCACATCTCCCACCAATGCCGGCTACGTTCCCTACTCCCCCATGGTCTGGTATGCGCAAAGGGGCTTTGGTTTTTATGGCTCTGTCACCAACAGCAGCGGCGCCCTCGGTGGAAATTTGGTCATTCCGGTAGCCAGCACCAGCAGCAGTCAGACAAACAATTTCACCACCGCCCTGGCACCCGAGACAAGCGATGTAAACTCTGCCGAAATCAAGGCCGACGCCGTCAACAACAGCGTGGCCAGCGCCCTGCAGACCGCGCTGAATTATTTTACCGGCGACAACCCGCCCGCCTCCAGCAATGGCTGCGCTCCATCCGGCAGATATATCGTCCTAGTCACCGACGGCCTGCCTACGGTCGATCTCAGCGGCAACGCCTGGCCGCCCCTGGGCAGCGCTGCGGCCGCAGGCTATGGCGTAACGGCCACTTTCAACACCGATGGCAGCCTCAACACCACCAATGACCAGGCCCTCACCGACACCATCAGCCAGATCCAGGCCTTGGCCCAGCAGGGCATCAAGACCTACGTCGTGGGCCTGGGCGCCGGCGTGGACCCCAGTAAAAACCAGGCCGCCGCCCAAACCCTCACCGCCATGGCCGTGGCGGGGGGTACCAGCAACTACTTCCCCCCCACCACCCCCGCCCCCGCCGCCCAGCAGCTTGGGGCCATCCTGGGCCAGATCGAGGCGCAGACCCTCTCCACCACGGCGGTGGCCAGCAACTCCACCAGCGGCTCGGCCAACGGCTACATCTATCAGGCCTCTTTTCAGTCAAAATCGTGGACCGGCGATGTCACCGCCACCACCGTCAGCCAGCAAACCAATCCCGCCACCGGCGGCCCCCAACTGGTCCTCGGCAACCTGCCCACCTGGTCGGCGCAGACGCAACTCACCAATCTGAACTATAGCAGCCGCGACATTGCCACCTTCGACCCGACCTGTAACAAAGGCGCTGGCTGTGGTATCCCCTTCGCCTGGCCCAATATCAACACGACCCAACAAGGCCAGCTAGAGACCGGCTGGAATTCCCTCACCACGGCCCAGCAGGCTCTCTTCACCAGCACCCCCAGCAGCACCCCGCCCGCCAGCTATGGCCAGGCCGTGCTGGGTTACCTGCAAGGCAATACCGGGCAGGAGGCCCCAAACGGTCCCTTCCGCACGCGCTCGGGCATACTCGGAGATATCGTCGATAGCGCGCCCACCTATGTCGGCGTGCCCAATGCGGGCTACACCGATCCCAGCTACCAGGCCTTTGTCCAGCAGCAGCAGATAGCCCTCAACAACAACACCATGCCCCCCATGGTCTATGTGGGTGCCAACGACGGCATGCTGCACGCCTTCAACGCCAAAACCGGCCAGGAGCAGTTCTCCTTTGTGCCCAACGCCGTATTTTCCAATCTCTATCTGCTATCGCAGCCGGCTTATAGCGGAAACCACCACTATTATGCCGACGGCACCCCAGCCATCGGCGATGTCCCTTTCCCGGACACCGCCAGTACCCCACCAGTGCCGTCGGTGACCAACTGGCAAACCATTTTGGTCGCCGGAGAAAACAATGGCGGTAACAGCGTTTACGCCTTGAACATCACCCAACCGCAAACGATGACTTCGCCCAGCGCGGTAGCCGGCAATGTGCTTTGGGAGTTTACCGATCCCAACCTGGGCCAGACCTACGGCACCCCCGTCATTGCCCGTATTCCGTACCAGGGCCAAACCATCTACGCCGCCATCTTTAGCTCGGGCTACAATAACAGCACCCAGACGCCCTATTTATACATCGTCAATGCGCAGACGGGCGCCCTTCTCAACTCCGTCAACCTGTGCAGCTATGACACCACTGCCTGCAGCAGCAGCCAGGCCAACGGCGCATCCAGCCCCGCAGTGGGCTCTACCTACGGCAATGGCACGGACAACCGCGTCTATATTGGCGACCTGCAGGGCAACCTCTGGCGGGTCGATTTGTCCGCCCTCAACCCGGCGAACGGCCAAAAGAATGTGCCTGCACCCGTAAGCCTGCTCTTCAAGACACCGACGCTGCCAGCCAGCATCAATGGCACGATAGTAAACCTGCCTCAACCCATCACCACCCCGCCCCTGGTCACCCTCAATCCCAATTACCCCGCGCAACCGGGGCTGATGGTAATCTTTGGCACCGGCCAGCTTTTGCAGCAATCGGACCTGACCAATACGCAGGTACAATCGGTCTATGGCGTATGGGATAAAGGAAACGGGTCCACCGTTGCCCAATCCAGCCTGGTGCAGCAAACCATCTACACCACCAATATCGGGGCTACTCAAGTCCGCCTCATGTCCAAGAATCCCATCAACTGGTCCGCCAATTTAGGCTGGTACGTCAATCTGCCCGCCACAGGCGAACGGATGATCTCGAATATGTTGCTTTACGCCGGCCAGGTGATCTTTACCTCTTATGCACCCACCCCCAATGTCTGCGGGGCAGGTGGAAGCAGCTATCTGATGGACTTCAATTACGCGACGGGCACTTCCTTCTCCAACCCCGTCTTCGATGTCAATGGAGATGGCCTGATCAACGCCTTGGATACGGTCACCAGCCCACCAAGCGGATATGGTCCAAACCCCGGGGGGATAGCCCTGGGCTCAGGCTTTGCCTCCGCACCGAGCCTGACCGGGAGTTTCATCACCCTTTCTCAGGGCAATGCCCTGAAATCCATCCTGCACCAAACAGCGGGGATGGTCCCGCTCTACTGGAGGCTGCTCAATGGCCAATAAACCGCTCCCGCAGCAATTGGCTCGCGCTTTGCTCGCAACCGCATTTTTAGCCTTCGTGCCAGCATCGGCTTCCGCGATAGCGCTCACCCCCGCCTGGGGACCCAACGCAGGGAAAAGACTTCCTCCGCCCAACGCCCAGGAAGGACCTGCCCTGCCCTTTTCCCACGGAGGCGAAAACCTAACACCACCAGTCCCCGACAGAAGCCCTGGCAACTCTGCACGGCGCAAGGGCAGATCAGACGCCATTGACATTCCCTTGAAGGCCCATCCGGCCCAATAAATCGGCCTTAACACGCCCCATCCGCCTGCCTCCCAGGGCAGGCATTTTTTTACCCCCGGCCCTCGTGTACCATGCACCCATGGAAAATCTCTTCAGTCACTACGCCCTCTTCCTCGCCGACACCGCCACCATCGTCGTGGCCATCCTGATCATTGCCGCCGGG
>NZ_JBTRXV010000133.1:0-6791 GCF_054608695.1 Thiomonas sp. | reverse complement strand
CGAAGCCGTCCACAAGGCGGTGGGGCTGAGAGGATAACGCTACCACATACCATTCGGGAGGAAAGGCGCGGATCGTCTACCCGGTAGACGATTTTGTGAAGCCGAGAGGGTCGTCTACTCGGTGGACGGCTCCCACCGCGTCGTTTTCCCGGAAAGCGGCAGCGTCTTCCCGGAAAACGCCCACAATACCCCTTCTTTATCTTGCGTTCCGCTTTTCTTTCGGTAGACGCTTTTTTGGCGTTTTCGTCTACCCGGTAGACGATTTCAGACGGCGGAGACCGGCCCAGCGTCTACCGGGTAGACGCCCGAACACAGGCCCGATTCGGCGAGAATATGCGAGACCGTCTACCGGGTAGACGACTCAGAGAGCAGTAAGTGGTTCAAACGTGGCGACAAGGCAGTTAGATATTGCGCATCCGTGATAAAAATATCGACATCGCGGCTGAACCGGTGATGATACTGGAACATCAGCACCGTGCCGCCGCCAATGGTCCATTCGAGCCTTGGCAGATGAGGAGGTAGGGAATCTATGGCCACCATGGCCCTGTCGAAAAGCGGTTCCCAGGATTGCAGCCGGCTGGAATCCATCAGGCAGCCCAGGCGTCCAGCGGAAACCGGTAGTCCGGTGGAAAGCCGGGCCGGACGTACTGGTCCAGAGCGGCTAGCGCCTGCTCAATGGGGATATGGCGGCTACGCAAAAAGCCGAGCTGCGCACCGAGGTCACACTCATAAAAAAATGCCGGCAACCCCATGGTGTCCGCCTCGGCGGTGCCGCGCAGCCAAGCCTCCAGATCATCGCCCGTCACCATGACCTGACGCGGGGCGTTGATTGTGGTCAATACCATCCAGTCTTTATTCATATCCAACAGTTTAATCCGTATCGGTCCAGCCGCAAGGGAGCAATTATGATTCCACGCAAAGCGCATTTTTAGGTTTTGCTGAATCTGCATCCGAGGCGGGCGGCGGTGTGTCTAACGACCGATCCATCGTCTACCGGGTAGACGGCTCAGAGAGCAGTAAGAGAAAACCCATCTCGAATGCCAGCGACCACGGGCAACCTCTCCAGAACGAAGCCATGCGTCAAATTCCGCTGGCCTTTCGAATAACCCATTCGCGCCCCTTGGAGAGCATTTCCCGCTCCAAAGATTTTGCCATGTTAATCCTTGCCAGTGTTACCACTTGGTTCCGAGCTTCTTGGGTTCCTGCTTGTCCGGCCACCAGCAGGACTGGCAGCCCTCGCACTTGAAAAAGGCATCGCCCTTCTTCGTCTTCAGGGTGATGGTCAGCTTCTTGCAGTCCGGGCAGGCTGGGCCAGCCTTTTGTCCGCCGCCCCGCGTTTTTCCGGTAGACGACTTGCCACGACCAGCGCCGGAAGATGGCCGTGCCTGGCCGACAGCAACTGTCGTCGCCTTGGCCGCCTCGATCATGCGGACAACAAATTTACGCTGCGCTTCCTCAAACTGCTGTAGCGTCACGCGGCCTTCGGAAACGGATGACAAAGCATCCTCCCAGCGGGCTGTCAGGACGGGATCGGTCAGGTCTTTGGGTAGCGCGTGAACCAGCGCCCGCCCGGCCTGTGTGGAGATGAGCTGCTTGCCTTTTCTCTCCAGGAATCCACGGGTTAGCAGTGTTTCGATGATGCTGGCCCTAGTGGCCTCCGTGCCCAGGCCAGAGGTTTCCTTGAGCTTGGCCTTGGCGGCCTCGTCCTCAACCACCTTGTGGATGTTGCTCATAGCTTCAATGATGAGTGTGGTCAGCCAAATTGATGGTTCTCTGGTCAACATATATGAGGGGCAGACGGCGGCATAAAAAAAGCCACGCAGCCCGATTTTGTGAGCGGGCGGCATGACTCTGGGTTGGTTAGCTTCTCAGAACGGCGGGTCGTCGGCAGGTGGCGGATTGGCAGTTTTCATATTGGCCTGTGATCGTTCTTCGTAATACCGGTGGATCTCCCCGTAGTACTGGCTCTCGAAGCATTCGGTGAAGCGCTGCAGAAACTCCAGGACCGTGACGGCGGCCTCGTCGGAGAGCGGCGGTAAGAGCGGCTGGTCGTTGCAAGGATAAGAGATCATAGCCGCCTCCTCAGCGTGCCGTCTTGCGCCGGGCGGGTTGCTGGGGTGGACCATAGAGTTCGAGGAACAGCTTCTCGTCCAGTTGATCCAGTTGGCGTTGGGTGGCGGCCGCAAGGAGTTCGGCCGCCATTTGGGTGAGCACCCGGTAATTGCCCATGGCATGATCACAGAGGGTCTGGCAGAGGCCTGCCGTCATCAGTCCGGCGTTACCGGCTTCGGCCATCAGGCGTTCCAGGCAGCCGAGCAATTCATCGCGGCTGGCAGATTCGGTGTGCAGACGGACCCGGATGCGACTACCCAGCGGGACCAGTTCTTCCCGGCGCAGTTTTTCGGTGAGCCGGGCATCCCCGGCGAGGATGACACTGAGCAGGCTCTGGGAATCGAAGCGGGCACTGGACAGCAGACGCAGTTCGCAGAGCACGGGGGCATTCATTTCCTGGGCTTCGTCGATGAGCAGCACCGGGCGGCGGCGGGTGGCATCCAGATGGGTGAGCCAGCGCTCGCGCAGTGCCTTGAAGCCGCCCCAGCGGTTACTCGGTTTGAGGGAGACGGCGAAGATATCTCCCAGTTCCCGGTAAAAGTCAGCGAGATTGCTCTGTGGGTGATGGATGGCTCCGACGGTCAGGTCCGGCAACTGCGACAGGCGCTCCGCCAGCAAGCGCAGGATGACGCTCTTGCCGGTGCCGGGATCGCCCTGGATCAGGGCGAAGCCCCCCTCCCGGACCAGAGCATGTTCTATCCGCCAGCAGAAGTCCTCGACTTTGGGCGGGACACTGACCGCTGCAATGGGCAGATCGGCAGAGAAGGGATTCCACTTGAGCCCGTAGAGGGCCAGCAAGTTTTGACTCATGATTTACTCCTTGGGCAGATAGCGGGCGGGAACGCCGGTGGCGGCATATTCGGCGAGTAGTTGGCGCATCAGCGGGGCCATGCCGGAGGCAGGCAAGGGGCTGAGGTCCGGTGCTGGCGTCAGGGTTCGGCGCGCACCGTCGGCATGGGCGGTTTTATCCAGCGGGCGGATCGGGCAGAGAACGGTACCAGTACGCGGTTCCACCAGATCGATCTGGATCAGATCCCAGCGGGCATAGCGCAGGGTGACCTCTGGCAGCGTGCGGTAGCGGGCAGGAATCTCGAAGCGCTTACCGTCCAGACTCACCGTGCCGTCCGAGCGCCGTTGCCGCCGCTGTACTTCGATGCGGAAGGCACGAGACAACTCGGTGACGGAGGGGCATTCTCGGGCGACATTGGGACCTTCCAGATAACGGGCCAGAGGGGTGGTGCCGATCTCGCTGTGCCGGCTGCGATGATATTCCCGCTCTACCCAGGCCTGCGTCGCCCGGTTCAGTGTCCCCAGAGTAAGCCCTTCCTCTCCCTCCAGCATGGGCAGCAGGCGGCCTTCGATCTGGCCCCAGAAGCACTCTTGCTTCCCATTTTGGTGTGGGCTATAAGGCAGTGTCGTCTGATGCAGCACCCCCAGCATGGCCAGCCCGTTGGTCGTTTCCTCGGCCACCATGGCGGCGCCATTGTCGGTCATCAGCGCCCGTGGCCGGCCGCGCTTCATGAAGGCCTGGCAGAGGCCGTGGATGAGGCTCTCGGCGGTTTCGTCCAGATACCATTGCAGGTGGCAGAGCAGCCGCGAGTGATCGTCGATGATCCCCAGCAGCATGGGCGTCTCCCAGGTGCCGGCGTGGGTCAGTACCTTGCGGGAGCCGTGATGGAAATCCAGATGCCAGAGGGCGGCGGTGTGCTCTACCTCATAGCTGCGCACTTCCAGCCGTTCCAGGCGATCACGGGCGGCGATCGCGCCGGCGGTGGCGCGTTTCGGCCGCGACTGCCGGAACAGGCCATGTGCCTTGAGATAGCGGCGGATCGTCGGGTAGGATGGAAGCGTCACATCCTGCCCCTGCAGAGCAGCCTTCAGATTGTCGTAGTGCAACTGGGCCGTCCAGCCCGGATGCTCCCGATATTGGATGGTCAGCGTCTCGATCACCCGCGGCGTCAGACTCGGGAACTGGCCGATATTACTGCGTAACCGGTTGCGCAGGATGATCACCGGATTCTCGGCGGCACGCACCGTGTAATACCAACGCTCCAGGGTGGAGAATCCAAATTGGACCGGTTCACCGGTGAGCGGATGACGCCAAGTCCGGGCAGCCAGCGCCTCCAGGGCCGGAGCCAGTTCCCCTGGGGCGGGTGGCGCCGCCAGCAAAGGGCCGATAATCGCAAAGCGCAACAGTGCCCAGCGATCCCGTTGGGGGGAGTCGATACGGGTTTTCATAATCAGGTCTCCAGAGGTGGTGCTGCCCAGGGCAACACGGGAGACCCAGCTTACAAACCCTCAGTCAGGGTGACACTTGCCAAGTTCTGCGGGAAATCTGCAACCCTCATTCCGCTTGATTTTTACCCCTGGTTTACCTCTGGCGGATCGTCAGCGGCGTGAGCAGCGCCAAGCCGTCCAACACGGCGGCAACAGGTGGACCCGCAAACCGGGCCAGCAGGCTAAGTGGCAAATCTTCCCGGTGGACCGGCGGCAGATAGCAGGCGACTTCTGCCTTCCAGAGGGCCGTCATGGGGAAGTCCTGCATCCACCAGTCTCGCCAGCGTCGCAGGGTGCGTCCGGGAACGTCGAGCAAAGCGCAAACCGCCTGGGCGCCCGGTGTTCTGGCAGTCAGCCGTCCGGCCATCAGCAGGATCACCAGGGCCAGATAGACCCGGCGCCCGAAAAACCGCACGGAGGGTGATGTTCTGCGCTTGCGGCAGTGGCTACAGCAGAAGCTGAAGCGCGAGGCGTACTGCATCCTGAAATCCCGTAAACAGCCTCTGGGCTTGCGCGGGTAGTCTGCCCGATGCCACTTCCCACCACAGGCACATCGGGTGGTCCTGGCTTCTTCGGCAAGGGCTTCATCAACGCGGTACAACAACTGAAATATTTTGGGATCATGCAGAAGGTTATGGCACACTGACGGGGTCCTTTTCTTGGTCGGAAAGTGACACTCCCCCAACAGGCGCGTTTGTTCAAGCTCTTCGAGGGGGTCTACCCCCAGCCCCTCACGCTACGTGAGCGTCAGCGCGTCTAAAGCCATCAACATCTCTGACCGTACTCACAATGAGCAATCCATCCGTAAATCGTGCCGGCGGCTTGGTCTGCCTTGCCTGCACGTCCGCATCCTGAACCGTCAGGCTCTGTCCCTTTTTGAGCGGCGGGATCGACTGGGCGGGGGTGTCATCATTATCGTCATCGGTCATCCCATACACGGCTTTCCAGCCTGCGGAGACTGGGACGTTGGCTGTCGCCTTCCAGTCCTCGCCGGTGCAAGTCAGTAGAGCCTTGATCGCCCGGTACACATAGGGCGGATAGAACTGCGCGAGATAGGAGCGGACGATGATCTCGTAGACCTTGGCCACTGCCGGGCTCATAGATCCCTGCATGGAGCCGGTCGGAATGATGGCATGGTGCGCCGTCACTTTGCCCGTATTCCAGATGGCCGACTTCCGGTTGGAATCGGCGGCTTTCACCAGATCCGCAAATCCAGATTTTGCCAAGCCAGACAGTATCTGCCCGGCATCCCCATGCTGTTCTTCCGGTAGATAGCGGCAATCGGTCCGGGGATAGGTCGCCGCCTTGTGTTCCTCGTACAGCGACTGGGCCGCATCAAGGACATTTTGTGCCGACATGCCGAGCTTGGCTGAGCAGACCTTTTGCAACTCCGCAAGGGAGAAGCCTAATGGGGCCTGCTGCTGCTTTTCGGCGCTGGTGAAATCCTTCACCGTGGCCTTGCCGTCTGCCTTGGCCCGGGATGCCAGCCGGTCAGCGGCTTTCCGGTCGGTGAGATACCCTTCGGCATCGACACCCTCGAAATCCTCCCTCAACTCCCAGACGGTCCAGAATCCGGTGTTTATCCGGGGAACGTAGTAATCCTTGGGTTTGAAGTGCTCAATCTTCTCATCACGGGCCACGACCAGAGCCAAGGTCGGCGTCTGCACACGGCCCACGGAGACGACCCCGGCGCCGCTGTTGCGCAGCGTGAATGCGCGGGTGAGATTCATGCCCATGAGCCAGTCCGCACGGGCGCGAGCCTCGGCAGAATTGCTGAGATTCTGATAGTCCCGGTTGTCCTTCAGACTGGCCAGCGCCTTGCGCACGGACTGCTCATCGAGGGCGGCCAGCCAAATGCGTTGCGTAGGCCCTTTCCAGCGGAGCTCTTCCAGTACCTCATCCACCAGCAGCTGGCCCTCTCGATCGGGGTCTCCTGCGTTGACGACAGACGAGGCTTTCTTGAGCAGGTCCCGGATCACCTTGATCTGGGCCTTGGCGTCATCTTTTGCCCGCTTCTTCCATTGCTCAGGGAAAATGGGTAGTTCCTCAAAGCGCCATTTTTTCTTGCCCTTCGGCGTGGTGGGAACATCATTAGGCGTGTAGAAGTCCGGCTCTTCCTGCTCGAATATATGGCCGAAACACCAGGTCACGGCGGTATCCACTCCGCACTGGATGAAGCCGTTCCCTTTGCTTTTCGATCCGGGCAAATACTCGGCGATCCCTTTGCCCAGGCTGGGCTTCTCGGCAATGTATACTTTCATCAGACACCCTCGATCGTCTACCGGGTAGACGCTCTGCGTCACCCCAACGTGAGGGTATAGATCGGCCTCTGGTCAAGCACTCTCGCCAGGCCGTGAGGACAATAGTAAACTTTTTTCAGATGGCTTCGGAGGTGCGGCACA
>NZ_JBTRXV010000132.1:0-7050 GCF_054608695.1 Thiomonas sp. | reverse complement strand
GACCGTTTCTAGTGTTGCGCCGCCCACACTCCCCACATAGTAAGCCCGGTGCCAGAAATACGGTTTCTGATAGAACTGCTTGAGATGCTCGGCAAAGCGGATGCGCCTGGAACTGGCCGTTTTCAGATTGTTGATCAGTGTGGAGAGATTGAGTGCGGGATGGATCTCCACCAGCAGATGCACGTGATCCGCTTCCCCTCCAAACTCAAGCAAGCGGCATCGCCAATCCAAAAGGATCTCTCCAAAGGCCCCATGCAGGTAGTTGAGCAATTCCGGAGCGAGCGTCCTGCGCCGATATTTTGTCACAAAAACAATGTGCATCTTAAGAGAGTGTACGGCATGGGAGCTTGATCTGTTGGGTTGATTATCCATGTGACCGAGGGTATCATACTCCCATGCAGATCGGCAACCGCTTTCGCGCGTATCCCACCCCCGCCCAAGAGTCGATCCTTCTCCAGTGGATCGGACATCAGCGCTTCATCTATAACGCCAAGGTCTCCGAAGACCGGTATTACCGGACCTTTGCCCAAAAAGCGGTCTCCCTTTCGGGAACGGCCGTTCCCATCGACCAGGAGTACGCCCGGTTCATCGGAGAGAACACCCCCTGGCTCCGGGAGGTTCCCTCCCAGATACTCCGTAACGGGGCGGTTCGGTGGAAACAGTCCTATACCAGGTTCTATGCCGGACTTTCCCGAAGACCGGTCTTTCAGAGAAAGGACGGACGGCAATCGGTCTGGATCACCTCCGAGCTTTTCTCCTTTCGATATGACGAGAAGACACACACCGAGGAACTTGTTCTCGGGACGAAGAAGTTCCCGGTGGGGGTTCTGTCCTTTACGGCCCATACTCCGTACTCCCGCCCCGCCTCACTTCACGTCTCGGTCGAGGCGGGAAAGTGGTACGTCTCCTTCTCCTCGGACGATGGGCAGGCCGAGCCTAAAGAGGAAGACACGATCGCCTGGCTCCGGATGTTTACGGAAGAGGAACTCCGGAGCAAAACCGTTGGATTCGACCGGGGTGTGGTGACGCCGGTGATGGCGAGCGATGGGGGAAGGATCGATTTCTCCTCCATCCAGAAGATCCGGATGGAGAAGAAGGAGCGGAGCCGGAGACGGTGGCAACGGACACTCTCCCGTCAGCAAAAAGGATCGCAGAACCGAAAAAAGACCAGACAACGTCTGGCCCGGACTTTCGAATACACCAAAGACGTCCGGAAAGATGTGATCCACAAGGCCACCCATGCCATAGCCGAAGGTTCTGACCGGAGCCTCTTCGTTGTCGAGGATCTCAGGGTCAAAAACATGACGAAAAAGCCGGAACCCAAAAAAGACGCGTCCGGCAATTTCCTCCGGAACGGGGCACGTGCCAAGGCCGGTCTCAACCGGTCGATCCTGTCGTCCTGCTGGGGCCTGTTCGTCCTCTTTCTTTCGTACAAAGCCCGACGGAACGGAAAGCTCGTGATTAAAGTACCACCGCAATTCAGTTCGCAGGAATGTGCCCACTGCGGGCACATTCACCCGGACAACCGGCCTTCGCAGGCCGAGTTCGTCTGCCAGCGCTGCGGACTTACGGATAACGCCGATCAAAACGCCAGCCGCGTGATCGCCCAAAGGGGGATCCGACTTCTTCTGGAGGGGAGTATTCAGAAGAAACGGGTCCGGCGGTGCGGGATCGGAAAAGAGAAACAACCAGGGCCGGAACGGTCCGAAGTCAAAGCCTCCGGAGAGGAGCATAAGACGCAAAGGCCCAAACGCCTTCGCGCATCCTCGGCGAAAGAGGAACATCCGCTCGTGAGATCGGAAACCCCTCCTGCAGCGCAAAGCGCTTAGGAGCGGGAGAGTTCATTTGCCATGTGATGATGTGACGGGACCCGGGGTAAAGACGAGAAAAGTTCCGGAAGTGGGAACATTCTGTTATTTATGGAAAAAAGGAAAACTTCCGGAGTTTTATTTTTGGCCGGCATGTAACACTAAAATATGAATCATATATTGACTTGAATGACAACCGAAGTGGTCCTTGACAAGGTGCAAGCCTCCTGATAGCATTCGCGATGGTGGTCCGGAAAATCGGTCAGGGTATGTTTCTGGGCGATGAGGACAGGCCGGATTGAGCGTATGAATGCGGGAGTCGTCCCGCTTCCCATATGACTGGACCTTAAATTGGGGGGTTCAGGACAGGGTGTCGCTCCTGAAGCCGTTGGCTGGAACGGATTCAGGGTGATGAAAGCTCCACATTGTGAACAACCTTTTCCTTTGTAGACTTATCAGAGGCAAAGGAACCGGCTGTTTGTAAATGTGGGGCAAGTTACCACCGGATGCATTATTGAAAGGGGAGTTTCCATGCTAAAGAAATCGGTTCCGGAAGGGACTGCGTCAAGAACCATGTTTTTTTCGTCAATCCTCTGGTTGGCGATCGGGACGACCCTCGGGTTTGTTACGTCCCTGAAACTGGCGTATCCGGATATTTTAAGCGGAACGCCGTACCTGAACTTCGGTCACATCCGTCCTGCCCATGTGATGACGGTCGCCTTCATGTGGATCTCCATGGCTTTCGGCGCGGCGGTTCTTTACATGACCCCACTTCTCTGCGGAAACAAACTGTGGAGTGAAAAACTTGGGGTATTCAATGCATGGATGTGGAACCTCGGAGGCTTTGTTGCCGACGTATCTCTCGATCTCGGTTTTGAATCAGGTCGTGAGTATTCGGACTTTATCTGGCCGATCGATGTTTACGTCCTTTCCTTTATTCTCATCCCGCTAGCGGCAAACCTTTACATGACAGTCCTGAACCGTCGTGTGAAAGGAATTTATCCGACTCTCTGGATCTTTATGGGCTGCTTTCTGTATTTGCCTACAACGTTTGCCCTGTCCCAGTCCGTTGAGGTGTTTCATGTTACAGGTTTGAATGAGGCTCTTTTGACCTGGTGGTCAGGACATAACCTCTTTGGGCTTTGGATCACCCCAATGTCCATGGCTGTGGCCTACTACATGATTCCGAAACTGACGGGGAACCCGCTTTACAGCCATAAGCTGGCTCATCTGAACTTCTGGTCCAACTTCGCTTTTTACTCCACACCAGGAGCTCATCATCTGATGGGTGCCCCAATCCCGGAGTGGCTCAAGTCCTTCTCCTCCGTGAGCGGTGTTCTTATCCTCGTTCCGTCAATGGCATTCCTTGCGAACGCCCTGTTGACCATGTACGGAAAGTGGAGACTGTTTGTTGAGGTTCCTGCACTGCGTTGGGTGACCACAGGTACCCTCTTTGCTATCCCCCTGAACTTCCAGGGCGGTTTTCAGCAGACTCGTGCCATCAACTGGTACATCCATGGAACTCACTGGGTTGTTGCTCATGCCCATCTTGGTATCCTTGGCTTTTCCACCTTTATTGAGATTGGTGGAACTTACTATGGTGTTGAGCGTCTTCTCCGGAAGAAATTCAACCCGACTCTTGAACTCTGGCATTACTGGCTTACTGCGATCGGGTTCATCATTTTCTGGACCAGTCTGACTGCAGCCGGTTTGATCCAAGCCGCAGCGAAGGTTTATGAAGTTCCATACATCGACTCTGTGGTTGCAACACATCCTTACATGGTTGCTCGTTCCTGGGGCGGTTTCCTGATCATTACCGGTCAGTGGATCTTTGTTTACAATGCCTACAGGACTGCTATGTCACCTGCGACTGTTCCTGTTTCACCAGTGGCTCAGCCCGCAAGATCATAGTTTCTGTCGTATAGTGTTTCAAAAAGGGGAGTCGCGTGAGCGACTCCCCTTTTTTTGTTAGGAAAAACTGGATCTGTTTCTTTGTTGTGTGTTCAAAACAGGAATGTGATATAATGACCCCAACAAGTGTTCCTCAATATGCCAATTGGAGGTTTTTATGTTGACCGGTCTATTTGAACCACTCCATCTGATTGTGATTCTGGGTATAGTCCTTTTGGTTTTTGGAGGTCGAAAACTTCCGGAGATCGGTGCGGGGATGGGAAAAGCGATATCTAATTTCAGAAGAGCTTACAAAGATGAGCCGGAGGCAGCCAAGGTAGAGTCAGAGAAATCACCCAAGGTTTAGTCGAGCGGGTCATTTTATTTGACCAAGCAGGGGTTGGCTCTTTCAAGGGTTTCTTCTGTGGAAAGTTCCAGTGTGGTTATAAAAAAAGGCCAAGGGCGTCTATTTGCCCAAGGCCTTTTTGTTTTTTGAGGAGAGGGACTATTTGGCTGAAATAGGCTGATAACGTTCTGGATCCATGGCTTTGGATGCTGCTTCGATCATGACAGATGCTGCGAGGTTATAAGCCTCACTCCATGCCTCGGCCATTTCTTTTGTCCAGGCCGGGCCCGCAAAATGTGCCAATGTTTTCATCAGACTGTTTCCTACGATCGGATAATGCTCCGGTCTTGTATCAAACTTGATGTGACCGGTTCCAAGTCTCTGGAGATAGGGGACAAGTGCGTCCGGCTTGTCGATATTCGAAGTGATATATACGATAGAATCGAAAAGTCTTTGGGCCTGTACTCCCATTTCTGCAGGAAACATTTTTCTGACTTCAGGATGCTCTGTAAACATTGTGTTGTAGAAGTATTCCGTGACGGTGCTGCCGAGTGGTGCGATCAGTTGTGCGCTTTTTTTGATGAGATCCGTGTTGATAGCCATCTTTCCTCCTTGTTGGAATTTTCTTCGTTGAACAATCCATTCCTGATGTATTCCCTGTCTCTAAAAGATGCATGATACATGAATTATATTAGGCAGTAAAAAAAGAGTTGTCAATGCCCAACCGGGGACCCCTGTTTTTTTGATTTTCTTTTTATTCTTCTCCTGTTTTTAACTGTTGTGCTCTTGGTTAGGAATACGTGCGAAATCACACCTATTTTTCGCACGTATTCCAGTAATGCTCAATGATATAAAACGCTAAGAATATATTAAAAAAGGAATATGGAAACTGGTATGGTTGTTGCTATTAGCTTGGAACAACTCTTTCTTCAATGGGGAGGAAAGAGGACTGAACATTGGTGCATCCTGGAGGATTTTATTAATGAAAAAGCATGTCATTACGATGTTGCCTGGAGAGGGTACCGGACCGGAAATCTGTGAGGCGGTAAGAAGAGTCATTGACCATAGTGGTGTTGACATCACATGGGAATATGAAGAGATCGGTCTCGATTGCCTTAAGGAACATGGCACGCTTTTACCGGAAAAAACGATCAAATCAATCGCAAAAAACAAGCTTGCCATCAAGGGACCAACGACAACACCTGTCGGCACAGGCCATAAGAGCGCCAATGTGACCCTCAGAAAGATGTTCGACCTTTATGCAAACGTTCGCCCTGCCAAATTGATCCCTGTCTTGAAGCGTCCCTGGGACAAAATCGATATCCTGAGCTTCAGGGAAAATACGGAAGACTCTTATGCTGCCATCGAGCATATGGTTTCAGACGAAGTTGCCCAGTGCCTTAAGGTTATCACCTGGCCGGGATCCGTTCGTATTGCCGAGTTTGCTTTTAAATGGGCGAAGGCGAATAACAGGAAGAAGATTCAGTGCGTTCACAAGGCTAACATCATGAAGATGACCGATGGTCTCTTTCTGGAAGCCTTCCGTGAAGTTGCAAAGAAATACCCGGAGATTATCGCCGAAGACATCATCGTCGATAACTGTTCCATGCAGCTTGTTCGCAATCCAGGTCAGTTTGACTGTCTGGTTCTTCCTAATCTCTACGGAGATATCCTCTCGGATCTTTGTGCTGGATTGGTCGGTGGTCTTGGTTTCGCCCCTGGTGCCAATATTGGCGATAACTGCGCAATCTTTGAAGCTGTTCACGGTTCCGCTCCAAAGTATGCCGGCATGAAAAAAGTGAATCCTTCTGCAGTTCTTCTTTCTGGTGTGATGATGTTGAAGTGGTTGAATGAGCATGAAGCCGCCACCCGTATTGAAAAAGGTGTGGACAAGGTTTTGGCCGAAGCAAAACATTTGACTTACGATGCAGGCGGGACGGCGTCTACCGATGAATATGCCGATGCCATCATCAAGGCGATGGAAACCGTTTAATCCTATCAGAAAAAGGAGAACTAAAAATGCTTACAGAAGCCACTTCCAGAAGGGCAAAAAGACCTGCCAAGCCGATTACACTTGTTGGTGTTGATGTCTATATTATTACTGAAGACGGAATTCCTGCTTTTGATGATTACGGCGCCTTCAAGATCGAGTTCATTTCAAACAGGGGAACAAAGGTCTGGCCAGGATATGTCAGCCCTGACCTGATGATGGTTAACTGGTATCGTTGCCGTTTCATGGCAAAGGGTCCTGTGACCGATGCAGATGTTGATGTTTTCCTTTCAAATCTGACAAAGAAGTGGAAATGGTCCGCCGCTCAGAAACTTTGGAACTATGGCGATGAAGCAGGCTTCAGCAAGGCCTATTGATCGTTTCTTTCTTATAATGAAGGGGATCGGGGTGGTAACTCCCGGTCCCCTTTTTCATTTTTCCGCCTTGATTCTTCTTTCGAGTGCCCATCTGCTTATCCCCAGAAGTTTTGCTGCGAGTACCTTTTTTCCATGAGAATGTGCCATGATTCTGGAGATAAGTTCCTGTTCATGGCTGTCTAGCGAATCCTGTCCCAGCCTGAACGGAATGGATAATTCCTGCTGGTCTGAATGTTGTTCCAGCATTTTTCCGTTGGAGAAGTGTTTCCGCGATTGAATCTCGGCAGGAAAATGTTCGCATTCAAGCTGGTTTCCCGAGCAATAGAGCACGGCCCGTTCGATCAGATTCGATAACTCCCTGATGTTTCCGGGAAAATCGTAGTTGATGAGAAGCTGTTTTGCTGATGGGGAGATTTGGTGAATTTTCTTTCTGAAAATCTGTGCCGATTTATACAGGAATTTTTCGGAAATCGGGATGATGTCCTTTCTTCTCTCTCTCAGTGGGGGAATCGATAGAACGACTACATTCAGGCGATAGAAAAGATCTTCCCTGAATGTCCCATTCTTCACGGCCTGACGGAGATCCCGATGTGTTGCTGCCATAAATCGGACATTTACGGGGAATTGCGCTCCACCACC
>NZ_JBTRXV010000131.1:0-7117 GCF_054608695.1 Thiomonas sp. | reverse complement strand
ACCAGTTATCCCAAGGATTACCGACAGGTGTTCGGCGAATCCGGCGGGGTGCGGACGGCGCCCGCTTCGGAAGACATACTGCCCAATCTGGATGACATGGATTTTGAAGAAGTCGAAAAAGATCGGGATGGGGTGGTAGTGCCAACCAGCAAGCCAGATGAGGATTCCGCGGCGGACGGGGAGCAGGGCGCAGGAAGCGCCGTGGACGCCACCGAACTGCAGCAGGTGGCGGATATTCTGGGCCAGCTACCACAGGAAATGCAGGCGGTTCTGGCGGACCGCGAGCGCACGGCGGTTCAACAGGATCGGGCGGACAACAAGGACGACTTCAAGAAGCTGATGTAGCTCTTGCAGCGGGCGGCTCTTGCAGAGGGCATCTACAGTTTGTGGGAGAGACAGAATATGGGCTACACTGGCCAGTATGGATATTCAGGAAACCATTGATAGTCTGCGCAAGGTGCTGGAAAGCGTCATTGCTCCCGGCGTGGAGTCTTTGCGTCTGCGTCTCGACACGCTGGAAAAGGATCTGCGGGAGAACGGGCAAAGCATCGACCGTCTGGATGGGCGCGTCGATCACCTTTCCATCCGCATGGATCACCTGGCAGAGCGTATGGATGATGGGTTTGCCCGGCTGGATGCCCGGATTGACACTTTGGGGTCTGGCATCAATACCCGGCTAGACACCCTGACTTCCGCCATCCTGAACATGCGGCAGCCAACCTATCCCGATGCCGTGCTTACGCGGCTGGAAACGCTGGAGCGGGAAATAGAGAAGTTGCGAAAGCCGGCATAATCGCCCTCTTCCTATACAGGCATGGCAGAGAATCACTTGATGGAAAGCATCGACAAGCGGTTGACGGTGATCGAGGTGACCATGGTGACCAAAGCCGATCTGACCGGACTGGAAACGCGCCTCATCCAATGGACCATCGGTATCATGGGTATCATGACGGCGGTTATCGCCGCTCTGATGACGCTGTTCAAGTTTACCCACTAAAGAAATTCTGGACCCTTTTGATTACGCGCACCCCTCTCTCCCGGTTTTTGCCAACGGTTGATTCCTGGTGCTATTCTGTATACACGCAAAGCAAAGGAGAACAACGACATGTTCGATTTAAGCGATCCCTCTTACACACAAGGCCAACTGGACGCCGATCTTACGAACGCTTTCGATGCAAGGCGGCGCCAGAATAAAGCTAACGCTCTTCTGCGGCAAAAGCAGTACGTGGCCAATGGACTAGCGAACCTTGCCGCCAACCGCACCCGCAAGATCAAAGCGTGGGACGATGTGGTCTGGGAGATCGTCAAGCGGGTGAAGGACTTTGACCCGGAAACCCGCTATCGGCTTCTGGGCGTGTGCCGTGGGGAAGACGCCACACCCGAAGACACCATGCGCGCACTGCGCGCATGCCAGGAATTTCAGTTCGGGCAGATCAAGGCGAATGCGCCGAAAGACAACTCGGATACAGATATTCCGGCGCTCCGGAACAAATACGAGAACACTAATTCTCACGGCTAGACGTCCTCTGGACCGTCCTCTGTAGTTGCTGCGTTGTCTGAGGTTTCGTCTTTGCGAGTAAGTTTAGCCAACCCTGCTTTTTTAGCTCCCCCGGCGTTGCTATGGAACGACGCGACGCCCGCCACCACCTCGTTATGCACATTGCGCTGTCCATAATCGGATAGCGCCTGCATCCCGCCCCATTCGAGGGCCTTGTTGGGGATCAGCATAATTAGGCTGAACGACCAGAGCGCGATCTTCCAGTAGATCACCACGAGAATGACCATCATCAGGATCGTCCCAAAAAGGCTGGCCGTCGCCGCGCCAAGGCCGCCCGTTCCGCCCGCAGTGATCGCGGACATGGCCACCGCCGCAAACGTGTGATCCACCAGCCAGGCCGCCGCCTGGAACACGACGATGCTCAGAAAGAACCCGAAGACCAGCAGGGCCGGTTCCACGAAGAGGGCCAGCAGCATCTTCCAGCCTTGCTTGGCTTCCTGCGGGATGGCTCCTTCGCCGGTCGGAATGGCATGCACGGCGGCCCAGAGCGGGGCGCCAATCAGCGCCACCATCACCGCCATGATCCAGCCTAATACGGCCATGGTATAGATAATATATGGGATCATCGGGATGACGTAGGCCAACACGAGGCCTGCAATGAACAATGGGATAACGGTGAATAAAAACACAGCAGTAATTAGTGGTGACGTCATTATCGCTATCCCGAGTCCGGTGCTCTGCAGCCCATCAGACGCCACACCGAGAATCGCATCTGACCGGAAGCGCGTTATCTCTTACGCACACGCCCCGATTGTTATCTCTTACTCACCACCGCACCGTGGCGGCCAACCCGCTGACGCTGCCTCTATAGTGGGTGTCCACTTTGACGGGGGCCGCCCCCTCCACCGGCTTCCAGTACACGGTGAACGGGTTTTTGTAGTGGCTGACGTGATGGTACACAAGGCTCCCGTCGCCCTGCACCTGAACCGGAATGCCTGCTGCCGCAAGGATCTTGTTTGCATAGGCGGGATCGTCATTTAAGCGCCCTGAATTGTACGCCTCAAAAGCATGGTACAACGCCACCTGGCCTGGACCGTAGGCCGCCACGGCCTGTTTATAGGCCGCCTGCAAAATGCGGGCGCCGACGCGAATGTTGGCGCAGGCATTGAGTGCCGTCGCGGGTGTCAGGTGGTACGCCGCGAAGTTTTCCGTATCGACCTGGGCAATGCCCACATCCAGTTGCCGGTGGCCTTCCGCCAGCAGGCGGTCGATGGTGGCAACCCCTTGGGGCACGGATGCTGGGTTGTAATCCCTGCCCGTGGCATTGTCGAGGATCACCAGCGCCCGACCGCCCGATTCCACTTGTACGATGGCCGCCATCGTGGTTGGAGCTACGAATGGGGCACATTGAGCCGCCAGTTGTGCTACGGGTAACACCATCAGATATACTTCGGCGGGAGGGTCCGGCCATCCTCGATCAGACCACCGTAGTTTTGCAGCGCCGAGGCGATGAGCAGTGGGGTGAGCTTGTTGCCGTTGAAGCGTCCCGACGTGAAAAACACGCAGGAAAAGGCCCCGCTGGTGTCCGGGTTTCCATCCCAATAAAATAGCTGTGTATCCAGCGCATAGCCCGGCGCGTCATCGATGACGCCGATGCCCCACATGGTAAACCCCGCCAGATCCGCCAGACGCACCGTGTTCAGCATGCGTCCGCAGATGGTCGTCAGTTTTTCAAAGTCTCTCACCATGCTTTCAATCCCCCGTGAAAAAGCTGACGATCCGGTAGCAAAAGACCGCCGCGAAAACGCCACCAACGACGGTCAGGATCAGCAGCGTAGTGGCGGGGTCCAGCGCGGACATGAAATGCACGCCGATGCCCACGAAGATCAACACGGCAAGGATGATCCCCCCCATGGACTCCAGCGCGTCCTTGAGGTCGCAAAGCGTGTCTTCAATAAATTCAAACATAAGTCACCTCATCAGCTTCAATTTCGTTACTCACTGCACCAGTCGAGAAGCGTTATCTCTCACTCACCGAGCGATATCTGCTTTAACCGCAGCACAGACGCCAGGCCACAACGAGCAACCAGGGAACCCAGGGAACCAACACCATGACAGCACTGACGCCCAGGATGACAAACCCGTCGGCCCAGAAGGGATCGTGCCACCATCGGTCTTTGTTTTTATTGCTCATCTCTTACTCACCTTCAGCCAGAACTGCGATCCAGGAATGGTGAGCCACGGTACCGGATGGACGGACCCCAGGATGTTCCGGATCGGCACCGGACCATAGTAGGCTGACGTGTATGCGAAGTTGCCCGGCGCGTAATCCCAGAACATGCCTTTGGGCACGGTGTACGTTCCATACGGCAGGTGGATCACCTGGAGCTTGCCATCCTCGATGCGGGTCACGACTTTACTGTTTGGAAGCCGCTTTCCGTTGGCGATGACGCCCTGTTTCGTGATCGTCACCTGCTGCCCAGGCAGGGCCACGACCTCTTTCATGAACGGCATCAGGTGGTCCTGGCAGGCCCACTTTCCATGTGGGGCATATTCCAGCCACAGGCCGCTCATCGCCTGGTGCATGGCTTTACTACCCACTGGCGGGCAGAAGAATACCCGGTCGCCCACCTTCAGGTGCTTTGGAATGGGTCCGCGCCGGTAGAAGCCTACGGGCATGCAGGTGGTCATGTTGAGGGACCAGTGGTAGTGCTCGGCCAGGGCGATCAGGGTCGCCGCCGTGGCGATGGTGGCCGCCAGGCCGTAGAATCCGATGTTCAGTAACGTCTTGCGTGCAGACATAAAAAACCCCCTTTGACTAAGGGGGTATAGCGGGCAAAGGATTCACATAGCGTTGGCCTATCTGGTCAACGCCTGAGCTTTCAGCCATTGTTCCGGGCTGGCGTAGAATTTCTGTACCTTGCTCAGCGCCTGTTGCGAATATTGGCTGAAACCGGGTAATGGCCTAACGCGGCTGATTTCCTTATCCCAATGCGCCTTGTTGGCGGCATAAAACGCCAGGCGTCTTTGTATGTCGTCAGAACGCGCGGTGAGGATGCCGAGATGCTTTTTCACCGCTGCGGGGTCCTTCGCCAGGAATACCGCCATGTCAAACACGTCGCGCGCCGTAAAGCCGTCCGCACGGTAGAAACACTTCTTGGCGATGATCTCTTCCGGCTTGTCCAGCAAGACCTTGCGGCCACGAATGGTCGCCGCCTGAGTGGAGTTCGCCACCAGGCGCGGTGCGGCCACAAAGTCTACTTCACCCAGGCCATCAAAAATCAGCTTGACGTGCTGGGAATCTTCCCGGTAATGGGTGGTGAGGTCTTCCACCTTGTCATTCAGACGCGGGGACAAGGCGGTCAGGTATTGCGTATCCGTGATGAAAATATCGACATCGCGGCTTAACCGGTGATGATACTTGAACATCAGCACCGTGCCCCCGCCCATGGTCCATTCGAGCCGGGGCAGATGCGGGGGTAGAGAATCTATCGCCAACATGGCCTTGTCGAAAAGCGGTTCCCAGGCTTGCAGCCGGCGGGCTTGCAGCCGGCAGGCTTGCGTCTGACTATCATCCATCAGGTGGCCCAGGCATCCAGCGGAAAATGAAAGTCTTTCGGGAATCCGGGCCGGACGTGTTGATCCAGGGTGGCGAGCGCCTGTTCCACGGGGATGTGGCGGCCGCGCAGAAATCCAAGCTGCGCCCCCAGGTCGCACTCGTAAAAGAACGTCTGCAGCCCCATGGTGTCCACCTCAGAGGCGCCGCCTGCAAGGCTGCCCCCCGCAGGGGTGCCTCGCAGCCAAGCCTCCAGATCGTCGCCCGTCACCATGAGGTGTCGTGGGGCGTTGATTGTGGTTAATACCATCCAGTCATTATTGGACTCTTTATTCATATCTGGCAGTTTAATCCGTATGGGTTTAACCGCAAGTCTTGCAGACTGCAAGACCATAAAAAACCCCCTTTGACTAAGGGGGTATAGCGGGAAGGGTGCCGGGTTACAGAGACAACCCCAGAGACCGCCCCGCCAGATGCAGCCCCAGTTCCTTGATCTCTTCTTCCGGGGGATGAAAGCCCAGGTGCATAGCCTCTGCGACCATCTTGCGCTCGTGGATCCGGGCGATCTGCCGTTGGAACGACCCGACGGGCAATGCGTTGGCATGCTGGTGTTTCTCGGCGCGATGCAGGTGTTCCGCCAGCTTCGCCAGTTGCGCGCGGCGTTTGGGACCGGCGTGCGCCAGTTCATCCCCCAGCCAGGCACGGATTTCCTTCGCCGTGCTCACAGGCCCACCCCCTTGCCGGGCTGCAAGCCCTTGCCGCACTCTTTGACCGCCTGGGCGCGGTCCCGGACCAACTGGGCCAGATCGACCTTGAAGGTTTCCCGGACATACTGTGCCGTGCGGTCCTTGTCGGCCTTTTCCAGCAGTGCGGCATTGGGTTTCAGGGTACCGCCGGTCCCGGTGATCGGGGTCAACTGCTGACCCTTTTCCTTGGACGGGTCGCGCTCGGCGAAGCTGGCCGACAGCCAGCGTTCGCCATTCTTTTCGTGGGGTGTCAGATTGGCGTACAGGGTCGTCCCATCCGCGCGGTCGAACTTGGTAGACAGGAACTTCTCGCCCGTCTTTTCCGACACCTTTTCGGTGAACACGACAGAGTACTTTTCGGACATGCCCCGCTCGCGGATTTCCGTGGCAAGCACGCCGCGCGGCTGGCCTTCCTTGTCCACATACAGGCTGACGGAATGCCAAATGCCTTCCGGATCTTTCAGGTGCGCTTCCATGCGCGGGTACTGCGTTTTCACTTCGGTTTGCTGTTCCATGACTGCCTTCCTTTCCATTGCTGGACGATAAACGCCGATCTCGTCGGCTACCATGCGGACCGGCTTGCCGGTTTCCGCTTCAAAATCGGGTGGTACCGGCACAGCAACCAGCGACCCGTCCGCCCGGCCCAATACCGCTTCCGGGGGGACTTTCGCCAGCCACACGCCCACCTCTTCCGGCTTCGGCTCGGACAGCAGCCCCACACGGCCCGCATCGAGCAGGGCGTGCTCTGCGAGCGGACCATTCAGAGAAGACAGGATGCCGCGCTTGCGCTGTTCCAATGCCACCTGCGTCGCGGTGTCCAGAGCGCCGCGGGCATACGCTGCGGATTTCTGGAGTTCCACATGGCTTACTGCACGCTCGTAATTTTCCAGCCGGGCGGATCGCACCTGGGTAAACAGGGCGCTTTCCGTCAATAGGGTATTCCATTGCCCGAACTCAAAGGCGTCTTTTACACGCGATTCAGCCACCGCATCGGCACCCAGAATGATGCTGTTGGACAGGTCGGTGGCACCCGCCTGGACGTGTTGAGCGGCCTCTGCGGCCAAACCGGGATTTACGGTGAGTATCAGATTTTCGACGGCGTTGTTGATGCGCTTATGCGCGGATTCGATGCCCTCTACGGCTTTTCCCAGCGATTGCCCTGCAGGCTGCGATACTTGTTCCATGTCGATGTCCTTCCTTTCCATTTGAAAAAAGAGGTTTTCATTCGGATTGTGCTGCTCCAGATAGGGGGTCAAGCTGACAAAAACCTTGGCATCCGGGGCGTACAGTTCTTCGACAGGGCGGTTGTCAGAGTGC
>NZ_JBTRXV010000130.1:0-7205 GCF_054608695.1 Thiomonas sp. | reverse complement strand
CTGCTCATGTCCCTGGCGATCGTGGCCTGGATCTTCAAGACCGGGTATCGACTCAAGGCGTAGCCCACTGCATGCCTGCGACTCCTCGCACAGGCCGCTCAGGCCTTGCGAGATCGCTCTAGCGACCGCTCGGCTGCATCTCGGCGCATCGACCGAGCCGCTCAATCAGCAACGCGTGAACAGCTCGGTGCGGTTTGACGGGAGCGCTATGCCGCCGCTGTGGGTCGCCCAACCCTCCGCGCTAAAGATCAGCCTCGCATGTGCGCGCCGAAACGAACTTGAACATCATGCTGATCTTGCGTTGATCAAGCGCCGCCGGCACCGGCGGCAGGCCTACGAACGCTGCAAAGCACGGCATCCCGCCACGCGCTAGGCGTGATGGTCAATTTGGTATCGGCACGCGCAGTGCTGGGATATCCGCGTGCACGCGGGTTGGTTATGCGTTGCGGGCAGGTTCGGTGAGCACAACACCCGTGTTCTAACCAATTAAAGTCGAAAACACGGGCCTAGCATCGGCGTGGCTTACGCGCCCGCCACTTCCGTTGACATCTTGCCTAAAGTCGAAAACTCCGCCCTGCTTCGATCGCTGGGTCGACGCGACGGCACAAATATTGTCGAAAACTATGGGATGGTGGCGCCGCAATAATCCTCGCGCAGCGGGGAAGACGGGTTCAGCGGTGCGCCGTGGCTTCCGAGAGCACCTTCGCCACCCATTTGTTCATGCTCTGCCCTTCACGCGCCGCGGCCTTGGCCGCCGCCGCATGAATGCCGGGATCGATCCGTAGCATCAATTTGCCTGATGCCGGTTTTTCAGGCTGTTGTTTGAGTTTCGCGCAGGCGTCGATGTAGTCGTCAATCGCTTCGTGGAATGCCGCCTCGAACTCGGACACGGACTCCCCGTGAAAGGCGATGATGTCCGCAATGTCCAGCACGCGCCCAACCAGGATCTTGTCGTCCGGGTCATAAGTCATGCTGGCGGCATAGCCCTTGTAAGTCATCACGTTGTTCATGGCGTCACCCCTAGTTTCTCCAAATACTCCCGCACCATCCTGACCCGGTAGTTCAAGGCCTCCCTCTGCGGGTGTGGTCGATGGAAATGGGCACGTAGCCCGTCTTTCTCAAACGTCACGGATGATCCACTTCCCTCAATGACGCGACACCCAGCGGCCCCAAGCAAAGCCTCAATACGCGGCCCACTCAAGATTGCCGTTGACCGGGCTGGAGAAAATCGCTTCAAGCGTCTTGCAGTGCTTGCTATTCATTGGAATATGATAGCACTTCTGATGGCAGGTTCAATCGGTTTTGCAATCGGCCTTTACGCGAGCCAAAAGGATCTGATCGAATCGAAATCGCCGTAAGCCAAGGACTACGCCAACCAGCGTTGTTGGCGCCGATGCCGATTTGAGCCATGCGCCGGGTTTGCGGTGAGCCGGTTAGAGCGCGACGAAATTCAAGCCGGAGGCCCCGCGCAGCTCGTTTTCCATGGCTCAGTCGCCGATCGGCATGTGGCTCAAATCGGCATCGGCGCCAACACAGGTGAAAGCGCTCAAGCGGCGATGGGTTTCCGGGGCCGTCCGCCCAGCTTGCCGTTCTCCCGGGAAGCCGCGGCCTTGGCCGGCGTTCGCGTGGCTCCACCGGTTTGCCCCATCAGCCCAGCCATCCATTGGCGCGAGCCAAAGACCCCCTCCAGCAGCGCCGGCAGGTACAGGTCGGCATCGAGTTTGGGGAAGTGCAGTCCAAGACCGCTAGGCGTGATCTCGATGTCGGTCAGATCATCGGGCCTTGCATGGCCCAGCCCCTCGGCCAGGTGCGGCGGGAACGCCAGTTCCAGGCCGGTGTCCAGACTCACCACGACACGCGCCACGCGCCGGTCGTAGCGTGCGGAAACCGCTTTCGGCCCCGCCTTCAAGCGAGCCTGCATGCGTGCTTCAGCACGCTTCACGTCTGCGTCAGAAATGGCCATGAATCGTTCTCCAGGAATGGCACAGCATCGCCAGTTCGGCCTGGAGCTGCGCCGCGATGCGGTTCAACTCCTTGGCGGCCAGCCCCACGGATTCCCGCAACTCCGGCGGCCCATCAGGGCAATGCAACTTGAAGACCGCCTCGCACCCCGCGCCCACGACATGCACGTGCGCCGGACGGTGGTCACTGGGGTAAATGACAACCCGATAGGGTCCGAATCGGAAGATGGTCGGCATGCGGCACTATAACCGAAGCGCTTAGGTTCTTCAAGTTTTGCCCTGCCCTCCCTCAATCCCGCGCAGCGGGGAAGACGGTGGATGAAACTCACCGGGTCACCGAGGAATCAAAGCTAAAAGAGTGTTCGTGCCGATGCCGAATTGACCAGGGCGCCGGCAAAGTTTTGACCAGAAGCGATCGGCCAGTACCTGCATCACCCCAATGTCGATGCCGGAAAGCGTCCGGTCACAACAAAATCGGCATAATGATCAATTTCGTGTCGGCGCGCACAGCGTGGCATTGCCTGCGGTTCCCATGATGGTCTCCCATAGAGTTGAGGACTATGCAGGATGCGCTGTCGAGTCGCGGGAGAACTCCCTTTCGTTGAGTTCGGCTGAGGTCGGCACCCAGCGCTGGCGGGCCGCTTTGGAGCGAGCGGGCGGATTCACAGATCCGGCCACAACCGGTCCATCACCTGTTGGCCTTATGTGAAGCTTCTCATTGGCCGAAGAGCAGCCCACCAACCTAAGCGACCCTACCGCTGAGGAATGTTTCGATCGGGGCAGGGCGCCCAAGCAGATACCCCTGCACCTTGTCGACGCGCAACTCGCGCAAGATCGCCAATTCGGCCTCTGTCTCCACACCTTCGGCGACGACCATGCTTCCCGTCTCCTGCGCAAACCGAACGAGCGCGGCGGCCAGCGCACGATGACCCGTATTGGAGTCGATCTGTCGAATCAGACTGTTGTCGAGTTTAATGACGTCCGGCTTCAGTTCGAGGATGTGCCGAAAACTTGCATATCCGGCCCCCGCATCATCCACGGCAAGCCGCAATCCACGGCGCCGTAAAGGATCGAGCGCTTTCATAATCTGCGCGTAGTCATTCACGGAAGAATGTTCCGTGACCTCCAACATCAGGCGCTCGCATGGATAGCCCGAAAAAACCTCGTCCAGTGCCCCGCTCAGAATGGTTGCCGGTGATGCATTGATGGAAACATAGGTGTCTTCCGGGAAGAGGGTAAGACTACGCAACGCCTTGGCGATCACGGCCAACTCAAGCGTCAGTTGAAGCCCGATCTCCGACGCCTCATCAAACCAGACGTCAGGTGTACGAACGGGCTCTGCCAGGAACCGCGTCAACGCTTCGTATCCAACGACCTTGCCGTCAGCGATCCGCATGATTGGTTGGTAAACAATCGAATAGCACTCCGCATTCAGAACCGCCGTATGTCGCGCAAGGAGCTCTTCGCGGCGCTTTTCCTCAGCCACCTGTTGCTCGATGAATTTGGCCGTGATGTCGGCGAAACACCGCATCGTGTCGATGTCGCGTGCGTTGAGCGCGCAGTTTGCGGCCCGACTAAAACAGCAAAAGGTTCCGTAGACGCCGCCGTCGCTCAGTCGAATCGGGACACTGAGGTGGGCGCCAACCGGCACAGCCGCAGTCGCCGGAAGCTTGCGCGCTTCAGCAAGCTGCATGGCGTCCTGGAACAACTCCGGCAGACGACCATCGACAACGCGCTGGCAATAGCTGTCCTCCAGTGGATCCGAACCGCCAACTCGGATCGGGATATCGCAACCAAGCGGATCGACGTAGCGAAAGATGCGTCGACCATCTTTGAATTGTGAAATGAACGCGACTTCCATACCGACCAGCGTTCGCATGGAATGCAGCGCATCCAGCACCATGTCGTCGGCAGTGCGATGGTTTGGGCTCATGGAAATCCTTTCTATCAGAAGGATGGACGTTCATGTGATGCGGGAGCCATCGTTGTCGCGCAATAGTAGAGAATTCAAGACGATATCGGCGAATGTCCTACAAGGGGTAACAAATCATCCGGCGCAGCTTTATTACACGCTCAATGGCGATTTCGGCGCATTGATGACATGGTCGCCATGGCCGTGCGGGCGCCCGACCCGTCTGGCCGAGCACCGGCCAGCGGCAGCAAGTCGGCCAGAGCAGGCATTGGGCACAGATCCTGGCGACGGCTGCAATGCCGCGGTCAGCGGTCGTTGGCAGCATCGATCTCGTGAGCAACCGCTTCCTGTGCCGGCGATCGGGCGCTTTCGACCCATTGCCGTCACTCCGTCTGCTGAGTTGATGGCAGCAGAGCAGTCGCGCTAGCAGACTTCCTGCGATGCGGTGAGGGGATCGCGCCATCACTGGGCATTGGATTTCTTCGGAAAAAGGAGGGCATGCAACGCCTGAAGTTCCGGCACCGCGTTCGTCATCACTCGCTGGCCTTCCAAGAACGCAACGTAGGCCTGCTCGAAATCTTCCTCGGCGTCGAGGTTCATGAGCGAGGACAGGCCACTCATGGCGACTGTTGCCACATGAATCCCGGCGGGCACTTTTTTTCGGCGAGCCTGCAGGTTATCCATGATCACTGCATTGATGCTTTTTTCGCACCGCGCGCGGAGCAGCTTCGCTGTACGAACGATTTCGGTGTAGATCAGGCTGCAGAAGTTCGTCACCTCGTCCGGCGTCGGTATCGCTCCCTTGTGAATGGTGTCATTCCTGAATTGCGCAATCTTTGGCACTGGCTTGTACGCAACGCCGAGCACAAGGGCATGCAGCGCCATGAAACTGCCAATCTGCCGCTCGGACTGCCGTGCCAATTCTTTGAACATCTCGTCATAGGTGGCGCTATCCATCCCCATGTGGAGCAGCATGACCTTTGCTGCGAACTCTATGAAGCGCTCAAAAGCGGCAGAGAACGTTGCAGCGGCCTCAAGGGTGAAGCCGGCAGCCAATGCCGCCGCACCAGATTCCAGTAGCACTTCGAACTTCTGGCTTTGAAGCATGACTACGGTCTTGTGCCCCCGCGCGCACTGGATAGGCGCGATCATGTCTTCGTAGTACGGCGCAAAGAAGGGCTCGAAGCTGGGATGCCCCAACTCTGCCTGACACACCATGCACATGGCGAAGAGCTTCATGGTGACTCCCTGCATTCAATGGTGTCCATTTTGCCGACTGGGACTTGCCGGATCGCAGGAACTGCCACGATGTGACACCGATGAAGCCGACCAGCCGCGACTGCTAGCACCTGATCAACTTCGTTCAGCCCCTGCCGGAGAGCACCGCACGGGCCAGCATTTGTCAAGACGGTGCACACGGTCAATCGTCTCCGGGCCACCCGATCCTGGTGTTCTCGGCCAGCCGCAGCTTGGCGTGCTCATCCGTCTTCGGCGTCGCTGTGATCGACAGATGGGAAGAGGGAACGCCCCACTCTCTCGTCATCTGCGCACCGAGCTCTCCGATGGTAAAACCGCTATGGTGGAATCGCCAGAAGGGCCCGCCGTCTTCATCATCAGCGGATCTACCTTGCAGCAGTTGCTGCTCGCCAACCTTCATCGACGTGACAGTGGGCGGATCGCTACGCCTCACGCGCAGCCGAACTTCGACCTTCTCGGGTACCGTGTTGGGCAAGAAGGCCAGACTGGCGCGGTATGGCTCCAGCGCACGCCGGATGAACATGATGAACGGGGCGTATTTCTTCACGGGCTGCACTGCCAGCAGTTCCGGCAAATAACGCGCCTTTAGCTGCCTGCCCCGAAATTCGCCGTTCTTGTCGAAGTAGACCTCGAACAGCATGCCATTCAACAGGTGCAGCGCGGCCTCTTCGTCATTTAGTTTTGCCAGTTCGCGGCGCAGGTTGGTCATCACGCTCACCGCCTTGAGCTCGTTGCCGCAGGCGCATTGATACAAGTTCCTGCCCAGCACGAAGAACTCGTCAACCGAGAGTTTGGTGAGGTCCATGGCCAGCAGCCGCTCAACGGCGGGCCGCTGCGTTGGCCAGGTGTATGAGCGCATCTCCTGGATCAGCGTTTCGACGGTCGAGCCGCGCGGGGCGGCGAAGTCGGCGTCCGCAATGGCGCTGTCGGAGTACGCGAACCGCTTGCTCAAGGTGACGCCGGACCGCACCAGCTTTTCGACGATGAGGTCCGCCAGTTGCTCTGGCGTTTTCTTCGTCAGGTCAATGTTCCCTGTGGTCTTGAGCAGGCCCGGGATCTCGACGGTCTTGTCGAACAGTGCAGGCAGGATGTATTCGCTGCTCTCGCTGAACGCGCGTGCCTGGGCGCTGCGCCGCTCATGATTCGTCCACAACTTGTCGCGGTAGGCGGTCGACACGAAGATAACCGTGTAGACAGCCTTCTTCTGGTAAACGCCAGAGAGATGCGCGTACAAATCCTTGCCCCACAGGTCAGCTTCTTCGAACAGGTCGTAGAAGACTTCCACTCCAGCAGCTTTGAGATTGACAGCGACCTTTTCGACGTAGTCGCGGTCTTCGCCAGCAAAGGACAGGGCAACGTGGTAGTTCTGCACAATGGACTCCGTCGATTGTTTTGGTCTGCGTGTTCATCCCATAAGCGGGGCACGGCTCGTCGATGCATTGACGTCTATGGCCTTTGTGCCGCCCTCAATCGCTGGCACATGTCCGCCTTAGGCACGGCTGACGCTGCTGCTTGGCGATCGTAACTTGCGACGGTGGCCGGGGGATAGACGAGCCGCCCGAAAGCCGCCGCCGACCAACGGCAGAAGCTGGCTGACTCCGGCCTTCGTTGGAGTCGGCACCTTCCTGCCATCAAATCTCAGTCTGCTCAGCAATGTCGAGAGCGTCTTCGACCTCTATGCCCAGGTAGCGGACCGTGCTCTCCAGCTTGGTGTGGCCCAGCAGCAATTGGACGGCTCGGAGGTTCTTGGTCTTGCGATAGATGAGAGTCGGTTTGGTCCGCCTCATCGAGTGCGTGCCATAGGCATGACTATCCAGGCCGATTTCCTCGACCCAGCCGTGAACGATGCGAGCATATTGCCGGGTTCCGAGGTGCGGTGAAGCGTGCAATCGGCTTGGAAAGAGGTAGTCATCGGCGCGCAACCCGGCCATCTTGATCCAGGCCCCGATTGCGTCACGTGTTGCCGCCGTAATCTCAAACTGGACGGGGTGGCCCGTCTTGTGTTGGACCACGATTGCCCGGTTAGCGAAGTAATCGGCCCGTTGCCGCAAATCGCTCCGAAGAAACACAGCGTG
>NZ_JBTRXV010000129.1:0-7233 GCF_054608695.1 Thiomonas sp. | reverse complement strand
ATGGCCTGGTGTTGGTCAGCCATTTCAATGAGCTCCTGCAGCGGGGTCTATCGCTGCAGCAGGCCGCGCGCGATGGCGCAATGCGTCGGCTGCGCCCAGTGATGATGACCGCCACGATCACTGCGCTGGGCCTTATTCCCTTGTTGCTGGCCACCGGGCCCGGTTCTGAGATTCAAAAGCCGCTAGCCATTGTCGTCGTCGGCGGGTTGGTGACATCCACTGTATTGACCCTGGTACTGCTACCCCTGTTATTTGCTCGCTTCGGTCTGCCGCCTGATGCGCGCAAGCTTGAGGCCGACAAAATGGAGAACGTTTGATGCAATCGATTCGCCAATCCCTCAACAATCTATGGGTTACTGCGCTGGCGTTGAGCTTTGCTGCGGCGCCTACCCATGCGGCATCGCTGCAAGCAGCCATGCCGATGTCCGCAGCTTTGGAAGAGGCCATTCCTCCGCTGAACTCGCTACCAAGTCCCACTCTGCCTCGCACGCCCTTGCTCGATCGCTTGCTGGTGGATGCGCCCACAGTGCGCGCAGCCCAGGGCATGCAACAGGCAGCCGTGCAAAACGGGCAGATACTGCTCGATGGCACACATGAATTCGTCGGCCAAGCGCAGATGGATCAACGGCGCGTCGTGCCGCCGGACGCGCCGGTCGCTACGAAGTACAACGAATTGCAGCTATTGATCCAGCGCCAGCTTCGTTTGCCTTCTCAAGCGCGTGCCGATGCGCACATGGCCAATGCACTCTCCGTCACCGCGCACGCCGAACTGGACAGCGCTCGGCAAAATCTGCTGAGCTCCTTGCTTGTAGCCTGGTTCAACGCCCAGTTTGCTCAGGCCAATGTTGCGCTGGCTAAGCAGAATCTGTTGCTCCTACAACAGCAAGTGCATGCTTTACATCGTCGCGAGTCGCTGGGAGATGCCAGCATTCTCGAACTAGAGCAAATGCAAGCAGAGGAAGGGCGTGCCAAGTCTGCGTTGCTGCTGGCACAGGGTATGGCAGACAGCCAGCGCGCTGCCTTGGCAGCACGCTATCCGGCGCTTGCTGCAGACACCACGCTCAGTGGGCAACCCGACAGTACAGCGACACTTGCCATGCCAACGTTGCGCGCCAAAGAACTGCTTGTCCTCGTGGAGCAGCACAGTGCCGCACTGGAGTACAGCCGCGCCCGTTTGCAGGAAGCACGGGCTTTGGTCGCGCAAGACGCTGCCATGCGCACTCCACAACCAACGGTCGGTGCCTATCTGGCGTCGGATCGCGGTGGCCAGGAGCGAGTCATCGGCCTGCAGTTTTCAATGCCATTTGGCGGTCCGGCACGGGTAGCGCGAGAACGTGCCGCACTAGCAGAGCTTGATGCAGCGCAATGGCGGCTACACGACATTCAAGCTCAAACGCTGGCCAACTTTGAACGTCTATTTATCACAGCGCAATCCCAAGCCTCCGGCGCACTGGCGCAAGAACAAGCCACGCAGGTGCAGATCCAAGCGAGCACACGCATGTTGCGTGCATACCAATTGGGCGAGGTGCCAATTTCGGATTGGTTAATGGCGCGGCGTAGCGCCCTGACTGCGGAACAACAACTGCTGTTGACGGATTTCGATGCAGCACGATCAGCCGCTCTGCTCAAGTTAAACGCTGGGCTGCTGTTTGATTTGTCGCAAAGTGCGGCAGTCATGCCCGCTGTAAGCCCTGCGCAGGAGCAACCACAACATTGAGAACGTGGCGTCGCTTTTCTCAAAGCGCGCGAAGACGCGCCAAGCCCACCTTGAGTGCTCGGCCAGGCCCACCGTGGCGAAGTAGTCATTCACGTCCACGATGCCGGCGCGCACGAAGCCAGGGCCGGCGTTCTGCCGGTAGCTCAGCTGGTAGACGCGCAGGAAGTTGGCGGCCCAGTCGTTGCTGGTGGTTTGCAGCGCGCCGGTCTGCGCCGGCAGGTCGCCTTGCGCCGCCAGGCCCATGAGGCTGAAATCCAGCTTGCCTCCGGGCCACAGCCCGGCCTTGTCGGTGCCCAGGCTGTCGCGCCCAGTTGCAGCAGGGCGTCGCCGGCCACCGGGCGTCACGGTCACCGCTTCGCTGTCCAGGTGCCCCGACCATGGCAGCCCCTGACCCAGTTGGCGTGGCGAAGGCAGTATCGGCGCATTGAACGGGGCGATCTGGAATCCGCCCCCTGCGGCGGCCAGGGCGTCGAGGAGCGGCATGCAGGCCGCGAGTCGTAGCAGAAGAGGCGAGACGCAGGCGGGCGGTGTCGGGCTCAGGAGACGGTGCTCGCGTCGGCTGCCGGCCAGCCCTGCCATTGCGGCGCCAGATCGTGGGCGATGCCGAACTGCTCCAGCACCCGGCCCAGGGTGTGGTCCACCATCTGCTCCAGGGTCTGCGGCCGTTGGTAGAACGCCGGCACGGGCGGGAAGATGGTGCCGCCCATTTCGGCCACGGCCGTCATGTTGCGCAGGTGGGCCAGGTTCAGCGGCGCCTCGCGCACCATCAGCACCAGGCGGCGGCGCTCTTTCAGGCACACGTCCGCGGCGCGGGTCAGCAGGTTGTCGGACATGCCGTGGGCGATGGACGCGAGCGACTTCATCGAACACGGCGCCACCACCATGCCGGCAGTGGCGAACGAACCGCTGGCGATGCTGGCGGCCACGTCGCCAATCGGGTGCGTCTCATCGGCCAGCGCCTCCACCTCGCGCCGGCCCAGGTCCAGCTCCGCCTTCACGCTCAGCCAGCCGGCGCTGCTGGCCACCAGGTGCGTATGCACCCCGCCCAGCCGGCGCAGGTGCTGCAGCAGCCGCACGCCATAGATGGCGCCGGTGGCGCCGGTGATGCCGACGATCAGGCGCACGCGACGGTCCGGATGTGCCGCCGCGCTCAGGGCTGCGCCAGCAGTTGCTGCAACTCGCCGCTCTCGTACATCTCCATCATGATGTCCGAGCCGCCCACGAATTCGCCCTTCACATAAAGCTGCGGAATGGTCGGCCAGTTGGCGTATTGCTTGATGCTCTCGCGCACCTCCTGGTCCTCCAGCACGTTGACGCTGGCGTACTGGTTCACGCCGCAAGCCTTGAGAATCTGCGCCGCGCGCCCGGAAAAGCCGCATTGCGGAAACTGCGGCGTCCCTTTCATGAACAGCACCACCTCGTTGGACTTGACGAGTTGGTCAACGCGTTGAATCACGTCGGACATGGGGGCCTCTGGAAATCGGTGAACGCGGACTTGGCCGCATGGGGGAATTGTAGGTTTTGGGCCAGGCGAGCGCGGCCGAGGGGTCTAGGCCCAAGCTGGCGCCTGGCCGACCGTCAGGCGCGCAATCCCTGCGAGATCGGGCTGGGTCTGCACCGCCATCAAACCCGCCGCGCGCAGCAGCGCCTGCACGGCTGCGGCCTGGTCGTGGCCATGCTCCAAGGCCAGCCAGCCGCCGGCGGCCAGATGCGCGGGCGCCGTGACGACGATGCGGCGGATGTCGGCCAGGCCGTCGGCGCTGGCGCGGCCCACCAGGGCGAGTTGCGGCTCGTGCGCCAGTGCGGCGAGGTGCGCATCGTCCGCCGCGACGTAGGGCGGGTTGCCGAGGATGAGGTCGAAGCGTGGCGCGGGCATCGGCAGCGCGGCGAACCAGTCGCCGGCCAGCAGGCGCAGCGGGCCGCCGGGGCGCTGTTGCAGCAACAGCGATTGGGCGTTGCCGGCGGCCACCTTCAGCGCGTCGGCGCTGGTGTCCACCGCCCACACTTCGGCTTGCGGCCGCGCATGGGCCACCGCCACGGCGATGGCGCCGCTGCCGGTGCCGAGGTCGAGCACGGTGGCGTGGCCGTGGTGCGGCATGCGCGCCAGGGCGAAGTCCACCAGCAACTCGGTCTCGGGCCGCGGCACCAGCACGGCTGGGCTCACCGTGAAGCGCAAGCCGTAGAACTCGCGCCAGCCCAGCACATAAGCCAGCGGCTCGCCGGCCCGCCGGCGCGTGGCGGCGGCGTCCAGCAGCTTGAGGGCCGTGGCGTCGAGCTGGGCTTCGGGATGCGCCAGCAAGGCGGCGTGGCTGACGCCAGCCAGCTCGCGCAGCAGCACCAGCGCGTCGATGCGCGCCAGGCCGGCCTGGCGCATCCAGGCTTCGGGGGTCATGCGCATGGACGTTGCCACGTTGCGCGACTGGCCATGGCGCAGCGATGGTGGCGATGGGCTGCAGCCCGAAGAACGCTCCGGTTCATGCCTCGCCCAGCGCCATCAGCAACTCGGCCTGATGTTCGGCGTGCAGGGCGTCGAGCAGTTCGTCGAGATCGCCGTTCAGGATGGCGTCGATCTTGTACAGCGTGAGGTTGATGCGGTGGTCGGTGATGCGCCCTTGCGGCACGTTGTAGGTGCGGATGCGATCGGAGCGGTCGCCGCTGCCGACCAGGCTCTTGCGCTGCGCCGCTTCCTTGGCCTGCGCCTCCTGCCGCTGCCGCTGCTCCAGGCGCGCGGCCAGCACCGCCAGCGCTTGCGCCTTGTTGCGGTGCTGCGAGCGGTCGTCCTGGCACTCCACCACCAGGCCGGTGGGCAGGTGGATGATGCGCACGGCCGAGTCGGTCTTGTTGATGTGCTGGCCGCCGGCGCCGGAGGCGCGGAAGGTGTCGATGCGCAGCTCGGCCGGGTTGATCTGCACCGCGGCCTGCGCGTCGGGCTCGGGCATCACCGCCACGGTTGCAGCGCTGGTGTGGATGCGCCCTTGCGACTCGGTGGCGGGTACGCGCTGCACGCGGTGGCCGCCGCTCTCGAACTTGAGCCGCCCGTACACGCCCTCGCCGCTGATGCGCACCACAGCCTCTTTCACGCCGCCGAGGTCGCTGTCGGCATGGCTGATGACTTCGCAGCGCCAGCCGCGGCGCTCGGCATAGCGGGTGTACATGCGCAACAGGTCGGCGGCGAACAGGGCGGACTCGTCGCCCCCGGTCCCGGCGCGCACCTCGAGGAACGCGGGCTTGCGGTCGTCCGGGTCGCGTGGCAGCAGGGCGGTTTGCAGCTCGGCTTCGAGCGTGGCGATGCGCTGCTGCGTGGATGCGATTTCGTCCTGCGCCAAGGCGCGCATCTCGGGCTCTGCCAGCAGAGCCTGGGCGTCGGCGTGCTCGGCTTCGGCCTGCAGCAACTCGCCGTAGAGCGCGGCCAGCGGCGCCAGCTCGGCGCGCTCGCTGCCCAGGGCGCGCAGGCGGACGGGGTCGGCGGCGCTGTCGGGCGCACCGAGCAGGGCGTCGATCTCGTCCATGCGGCGCAGCATGGCGGCCAGCTTGTCGCGCAGGGAGGGTTTCATGGGGTGGTGTGCGGATGTGCGGAGCGGGCGCGCGAACTCGGGCAGCGCGCGGCCAGGCTTGCAGCCCGGCAAGCGCCGCCGGTTCAGCTAGGTGTTGTTGGCGTCGCTGCCGTGGCCGTCGCCGCTGTCGCCGTTGCTGCCGCAGCCGCGGTGCGGCGTGAGAAACAGGCGCTGCACTGCGCGCGCGACTTGCTCGCGGTGGGCGGGGTCGCTGTGGTGCATGGCGGCGTAGGCGTTGTGCATGAACTTTTGCGACAGATTGCGCGCCAGCATGTCGAGCACCGCCTCGGCGTCTTCGCCACGCGCCAGTTGCCTGCGCGCGCGGTCGAGTTCGGCGGCCTGCCACTGGCGGCTGACGTCTTGCAATTGCAGGATCAGCGGCACTTGCTCGCGGCTGTCCATCCACTGCAAGAAGCCCTGCACCCGGGTCTCGATGATGGACTCGGCCTGCTGCACCGCGGCCTGGCGCTTCTCGCTGTTGGTGCGGACCAGTTCGGTGAGGTCGTCCACGGTGTAGAGGTAGACGTCGGGCAGCTCGCCGACCTCGGCCTCGATGTCGCGCGGCACCGCCAGATCGACCATCACCACCGGCTTGTGGCGGCGCTGCTTGACCATGCGCTCGGCCGCGCCCAGGCCGATGATGGGCAGGGTGCTGGCCGTGGAAGTGACGACCACGTCGAACTCGGGCAGGCGCTGCGGCACGTCGGCCAGGCGCATGGCTTCGGCGCCGAACTGCGCCGCCAGCTTGGAGCCGCGCTCCAGCGTGCGGTTGGCAATGGCCATGTAGCGCGGCTTGCGCGCCGAGAAATGGGTGGCGACGAGTTCGATCATTTCGCCGGCGCCGATGAACAGCACGCGGCAGTCGGCCAGGTTCTCGAACACGGTTTCGGCCAGCTTCACGCTGGCCGCGGCCATGCTCACCGAATGCGCGCCGATCTCGGTGGTGCTGCGCACCTCCTTGGCCACGGCAAAGGTGCGCTGGAACATCTGTCCCAGGGTGCTGCCCAGGGTGCCGGTGTCGGTCGCGGCGCGCACCGCGTCTTTCATCTGGCCGAGGATCTGCGGCTCGCCCAGCACCATGGAGTCGAGCCCGCTGGCGACGCGAAAAGCGTGGCGCACGGTGTCGTCCTGCACCAGGCGGTAGCTGTGGTCGATCAGGTCGCCCTCGCGCAGCGCGCGCGACTGCGCCAGCCAATGCACCAGCGCCTCGCGCGGGTCGGCCTCGGCGGCGCAGTAAATTTCGGTGCGGTTGCAGGTGGAGAGGATGGCCGCTTCCACCGCGCCTTCGCTGCCGCCCCGGCGCGCAGCCAGGTTGTCGCGCAGCGTGCGCAGCGCATCCTTCAGGCCGTCGGCTGAAAATGCGAGACGCTCGCGCACATCGAGTGGCGCGGTCTGGTGGTTGACTCCGACGGCGGCTAATAACATAGTGAGTTCGCTATTTTACGAATGGATGACACTCCGTGCGGCTGATACAGGTCAATCCAGCTGTCGATGCCAGGCACCCATTCACGCCGCAAACTCGACCATGACCATTTTTCTTCCACCATCAGCGCCTCCAAAGGGCATAACGCTCCAGCAGCGGTTTTGGATGTCCGCCGCATGCTGAGCCTGTTGCTGATGTGGCTGGCGGGCACCAGCGTCATGCCGCTGGTGGTGGGCGGCGCCATCGGCGCGGTCAGCCCGAGGGTGCTACGGCCCTGCGCTTCGAGGCTGGGCCGACAGGTGTTCTGGGCGGCGCTGGCCGCACTCGTGACGCATCTCGTCCTGGTCGGCAGCGGCTTGCTGCGTGACGGTGCCGTGCTCGACTACGCCAGCGTGCTGGCCGCTGCCGTCGCCGCCAGCGCGCTGGCTTGCCGGCGCACCCGACGCTGAGGCGGGCCGATTCAAGTTCAGGCGGCGTAGCGCCTTGCCCGTAAGGCCAGCAAGCCTTCCACCACATACACGGCAATGCCGGCCCACACC
>NZ_JBTRXV010000128.1:0-7234 GCF_054608695.1 Thiomonas sp. | reverse complement strand
CCTACTTCGATGCCCTCGGACTGCCTCGACTCTCATGACCTCAAGCTCGCGAACCGCCCGGTGCGGACCCGCACGCCGGGTGGTGTGGCAGGGGTGCGGCTCTGACGAGCCGCCCCCTATGCCGATTTGTGCGTGCGGGGCAGCTTTGCATTGCACAATGCCGGACAACCGCTCTCGCACGATTCCCCATGACATTCGCGTCCCGTTCGTCGATCGTTCTCGCTGTTTGGGCTTGTCTTTTGGGCTGGGCTCAAGGCGCGCCGGCTCCTGTTGCCGCATCCAGTCAGCCCGTCGGGCAAAGCCAGGCTCCTCCGGTCACCGTGGTGATCGGCAGCGCCGCTCCTCTGACAGGGCCGCAGGCGGCCTATGGCGAGGACAACACCGACGGCGTGCGCCTGGCCATCGACGCGTTGAACCGTCAGCACATCTCGATCGCCAGTCGGCCGGTTGTGTGGGTGCTCGACGCCCAGGATGATCGCGGCGACCCGAAGCGTGCTGCCGAGGTGGCGCGGAAGTTTGTCGCCGCGCATGTGAACGGCGTGGTTGGCCATCTCGATTCCAGTTGCACGGCGGCGGCTTCGCCGATTTACTTCAAGGCGGGCATTCCCGAAATCACGCCCTCATCCAGCGACCCCAAACTCGCGCAGCAAGGGTTCGATACGTTCTACCGCATCATCGCCAACGATTACGCCATTGGTGCCGGTCTGGCGCTGTATGCCGAGAAGGGCCTGCAGGCCAAGACCGTGGTCGTCGTGGATGATCGCAGCACCTATGGCATCAGCGTGAGCCATGCCTTTTCGCGCGTGGCCCGACTGGTGGGCCTGCAGATCGAAGCGCACGAAACCATCCAGGCCAACGTCATGGATTTCAGCAGCCTGCTGGACAAGATCAAGACCATGAATCCGGATGTGGTTTTTTTTGGGGGCATGGCTGCGCAAGCTGGCCCCATGCTGCAGCAAATGCGCGGCATGGGCATCAAGGCGCGCTTGCTGGGGGGCGATGGGATCTGCACCCCGGAACTTGCCAGGCTTGCAGGCGCAGCGGCGAATTCGGACGTGATTTGTGCCGATGGCGGCGTTCCGCTATCACGCATGCCTGGTGGAGAGGCCTGGCAACGACGCTTCACCGCCCAATTCGGCGCGAACGCGTTTCAACTGTATTCACCCTATGCCTACGACGCCACCATGGTGCTGGCGCACGCGATGATGAAGGCTGGGTCGACGCATCCAGCGGTCTATCGGCATGACATCAGGCATCTGGATTATGACGGCGTGACCAAGACCGACATTCGCTTCAACCGGGATGGTGAACTTGTCGATCCCGCCATCACGATTTCAAGTTTCCCCGAGGGCCGGAAAACAGCACTCAGCAAATAGTCGCGGTGCTTGCTGAGTGGTTGCAGCAAGGACCAAAAAAACGGGAGTGCGATGCACTCCCGTTTTGCAGAATCATTCCCGAGGGAATGATTATTTCTTCATGCTCAGAATCCAGGTCACCAATTCCTTGGCTTCAGCCGGGGTCACTTGGGGGTTGGCAGGCATGGGAACCGGGCCCCAGACGCCGGACACACCGTGCAGCACGGCATTCACCAGGGTGACTTCGGCACCGGGCTTGCCGGCGTACTTGGCGGCAATGTCCTGGTACGAAGGCCCAACGAGCTTTTTGTCGAGCGCGTGGCAAGCCAGGCAGTTCTTGGACTTGGCCAGAGCCATCATGTCGGCAGCGTTGGCTTGGGACACGGCGGCGACAGCCAGACCGACAGCAATCAAAATCTTCTTCATTCCAGATCTCCAAGGTTGAGCGAAGCTATGCGCTATAACGCGACGCCATGCAGGCGGTTGACATGCTCGGCATGAATGGCGCGACAGCAGCGAGAATGCTAACCGACGCGTGGGCTGCGTTGCGTGTCATGATGCTGCAAACGATTGCATTTTGATCCTGATTTTGATTTTGGTCTTGATGAATGGAGAACGGTCATGTGGGTGTTGGTTGTTGCAATCGTGCTACTGGGGTTGAAGTTTGCCGCGATCGGCCCCTTTGCGACCCTGTCCTGGTGGTGGATTGCCATCCCGCTGGCCATCGTCTTCGTCTGGTGGGAAATCATCGATCCGATGTTTGCCGTCTCGCAAAAGCGCGCCATGCGCGGGATGGACGAGCGCAAGAAGGAACGCAACGAAAAGGCACGCAAGGCCCTGGGCATGCGTTCACGCAAATAAGCCGCTTGCTTGGGCTAAACTTGGCTGTCGTCAGGAGAGAGTCGAAGTGCCGTTGCGCGGCGCCTTGGCCGCCGAAGGCGTAAACCCGGGATCGCCGGGTGTACCGCTCAGGCAAAAGGACTGATGACACCCTCACGGGTTACCTCACTGGAGAGCGGCGCCCGCGGCATGTGCGGCGTCCACCGAAGGGGCAAGCCGAGCGCCGGAGGCGCCCGGTCAATCTCTCAGGTACCAAGGACAGCGGGGCGTCGTCACCAGGGCATGCTCTGGTGGATTTCCGCCCCCATTGGAGCCTTGCGTGTCTGCCCAAACCGAGCCCGTCCTGCTGCAAACCCCCTTATTTCTGCTGCACCAGTTGCTGGGCGCCAAGATGGTGCCGTTCGCCGGTTATGCCATGCCGGTGCAGTATCCAGGGGGCATCATGGCCGAGCATCTCCACACCCGCGCCGCAGCCGGTCTGTTCGATGTCTCGCATATGGGCCAGGTGCGCATTTCCGGGCCGGATGCAGCGGCGGCGCTCGAAAGCCTCATCCCCATCGACGTGGCGGGTTTGCCGCTGGGGCGTCAGCGCTACGGCTATTTCACCGACGATGCAGGCGGGATCCGCGACGACCTGATGCTGACCCACCGTCCGCTCGAGGGCGGTCAGGGCAGCGAGTATTTCCTCATCGTCAACGCCGCCTGCAAGACCCAGGATCTGGCGTGGATGCGCGAGCGCATCGGTGCGCGCTGCCGCATTGAAGAACTGCCTGGCCAGGGGCTGATGGCGCTGCAAGGCCCCAAGGCGCTTGCGGCGCTGCAAACCCTGCTGCCGGACGTGGCCAAGCTGCGCTTCATGGACGCTGCCTGGTTCGAGTTGCCCGCGTCCGTCTGCAGGCACCCCGTGTTCATCAGCCGCAGCGGCTACACCGGCGAAGATGGCGTCGAAATTTCGGTGCGCCAGCGGGATGCCGAGCCGCTGGCCCGCGCCTTGCTCGATCTGCCCGACGTGCGGCCCGTGGGCCTGGGCGCGCGCGACAGCCTGCGCCTGGAAGCCGGGTTGTGTCTTTACGGGCATGACATGGATGAGACCACCACGCCCGTGGAGGCCAGCTTGCAATGGGCCATGCAGAAGGTGCGCCGCACAGGCGGGGCGCGTGCCGGCGGGTTCCCCGGGTCCGAGGTCATCCTCGCGCAGCTTGACGACCCGGCCCGCGTGGCACGCAAGCGCGTCGGGCTCGTCGCCGAAGAGCGCGTGCCGGTGCGCGAGGGCACCATCCTGGTGGACGCCGGCGGCCGCGAGCTTGGGCGCGTCACCAGTGGCAGCCTCACCCCCACGGCCAATGCGCCGGTCGCCATGGGCTATGTCGAAAGCGCCATGGCCGTTCCCGGCAGTGCCCTGTTCGCGCAGGTTCGTGGCAAACAGGTGCCCATGCGTGTTGCCCCCATGCCGTTCACGCCTCACGGCTATGTGCGCAATTGAACCTGCGCGCTGAAGTTCGCCAGCTTTTTTCCTCATCGTTTTTCATGTCCACATTGACCGACACGGAGTTCACCATGACCATCAAGTACACCCCCGACCATGAATGGGTTCGCCTCGAAGCCGACGGCACCGTGACGGTCGGCATCACCGCTCATGCGCAAGACGCCTTGGGCGATGTGGTGTTCGTCGAATTGCCCGCCGTCGGCAAGACCTTTGCGCAGAAAGACACGGCTGGCGTGGTCGAGTCGGTCAAAGCCGCGGCCGACGTCTACATGCCGCTGTCCGGCGAAATCACCGCTGGCAATGACGCCCTGGTGGCCGATCCTTCGATGGCGAATTCCGATCCGCAAGGATCGGGCTGGTTTTTCAAGATGCGCCCAAGCGACCCCGCACAGCTGGACGCGCTGATGGACCAGGCCGCCTACGACAAACTGTTGCAAGGCGCCTGAAAACCTCCCTGCCATCGCCTGCCGCATGCTGCGGCCCAGATGCTGGCGCTGACCAAGACGAGTTCCACCATGTTGATGCAAACCGAACCCACCCTCACCGAACTGGAAGACGCCGCCGCCTTCCAGCGCCGCCACATCGGCCCGAGCGAAGCCGAGCAGGCGCAAATGCTGCGCGTACTGGGCCAGCCCGATCTGGAAGCCTTGATGCGCGAAGTCATTCCTGCCGGCATCCGCCGCGCCCGGCCGTTCGAGTTGCCGGCCGCCGTGGGCGAGGAGGCTGCGCTGGCCGAGCTGCGCCACATCGCCACACAAAACCGGGTGATGCGCAGCTTCATCGGCCAGGGTTATGCCAACGCGCACATGCCTGGCGTGATTCAGCGCAATGTGCTGGAGAACCCGGCCTGGTACACCGCCTACACGCCGTATCAGCCGGAAATCAGCCAGGGCCGGCTGGAAGCGCTCATCAACTTCCAGACCATGGTCACCGACCTGACCGGCCTGGACGTGGCCAACGCCTCGATGCTCGACGAAGCCACCGCCGCGGCCGAGGCCATGACCCTGGCGCTGCGTGGCGGCAAGAGCGCCAGCCGCAGCATGTTCGTGGCCGACGACGTGCTGCCGCAGACGCTGGAAGTCATTCGCACCCGTGCGCGCCCGCTCGATCTGGAGGTGGTGGTCGGCCCCGCCACGCAAGCCGCGCAAGTGCCGCATTTCGCCATGCTGCTGCAGTATCCCGGTGTGGATGGCGGCGTGCACGACCATCGCGCGCTCATCACCGCGGCCAAGGCGCAGGGCGCCGTGGTCATCGTCGCGGCCGACATCCTGGCGCTCACGCTGCTGGCTTCGCCGGGTGAATTGGGCGCCGACATTGCCGTCGGCAACACCCAGCGCTTCGGCCTGCCGCTGGGCTTCGGTGGCCCGCACGCCGCCTATATGGCGGTGCGCGATGGACTCAAGCGCCAGATGCCCGGCAGGCTCGTGGGGGTGAGCGTGGACAGCCACGGCCAGCCGGCCTACCGCCTGGCGCTGCAAACCCGCGAGCAACATATCCGCCGCGAAAAGGCCACCAGCAATATCTGCACCGCGCAGGTGTTGCCCGCCGTGCTGTCCAGCATGTACGCCGTCTATCACGGCCCGCTGGGCCTGCGCCGCATCGCCCAGCGGGTGCACGCCTACACCGTCATCCTGGCCAATGCGCTGCAGGCGCAAGGCTGGTGCTTGCAGCATGCGGCCTTCTTCGACACCCTCACGGTCTTGACAGGCGCCCACACCGCAGCGGTGCACGCGGCCGCCGAGCAAGCTGGCATCAACCTGCGCCATGCCGGCAGCGACCGTGTGGGCGTTGCGCTCGACGAAACCGTCACGCGCGAGGATCTGCTCAAGGTGCTGGGCGCCTTTGCCCAGGCGCGCGGCGCAAGCCAGCCGGACACCAGCCTGTTCGCCGCCCATGCCAAGGGTGTGGCGCCGCGTTACCCGCTGGCGCTTGCCCGCACCAGCAGCTACCTCACCCATCCGGTGTTCAGCCGCTACCACAGCGAGACCGAGATGCTGCGCTATCTGCGCCGCTTGGCCGACAAGGACATCGCGCTCGACCGGGCGATGATTCCTCTGGGTTCGTGCACCATGAAGCTCAATGCCACCAGCGAGATGATCCCCATCACCTGGCCCGAGTTCGGCAGCATCCATCCCTTCGCCCCGGCCGAGCAGACCCGGGGCTATGCCCGCCTCGCCGCAGATCTGGAGCAATGGTTGTCGCAAGCCACGGGCTACGACGCCGTCAGCCTGCAGCCCAATGCGGGCTCGCAGGGCGAGTACGCCGGTCTGTTGGCCATCCATGCCTGGCACGAGAGTCGTGGCGAGACGCAGCGCGACATTTGCCTCATCCCCTCGTCGGCCCACGGCACCAACCCGGCTTCGGCACAAATGGCCGGCATGCAGGTGGTGGTGGTGGCCTGCGACGCGCAAGGCAGCGTCGATCTCGACGACTTGCGCGCCAAGGCGCAGCAGCACGCGGCGCGGCTGTCGGCCTGCATGATCACCTATCCATCCACCCACGGCGTGTTCGAACCGCGCGTGCGCGAAATTTGCGACATCGTCCATCAGCATGGCGGCCAGGTTTATGTGGATGGTGCCAACATGAACGCCATGGTCGGGCTGGCGAGCCCGCCCGAGTTCGGTGCCGACGTTTCCCACCTCAACCTGCACAAGACCTTCTGCATCCCGCATGGCGGCGGCGGTCCCGGCGTCGGTCCGGTGGCGGTACGCGCGCATCTGGCTCCCTTCCTGCCCGGCCACGCCAGCAGTGGCGACGCCGGCAAGGCGGTGGGTGCGGTGAGTTCCGCGGCCCTTGGCAATGCCTCGGTTCTGCCCATCACCTGGATGTATATCCGCATGATGGGCGCCGCCGGACTGACTGCGGCCAGCGCCGTGTCCATCCTCAGCGCCAACTACATGGCACGTCGCCTGGCGCCCCATTTCCCGGTGCTCTACACCGGCGACAGCGGCTTCGTCGCGCATGAATGCATTCTGGATTTGCGCGGCCTGAAAGACGCCAGCGGCATCAGCAACGAAGACGTCGCCAAGCGCCTGATGGACTACGGCTTCCACGCGCCGACCATGAGCTTCCCGGTTCCCGGCACGCTCATGATCGAGCCGACCGAGAGCGAGTCGCTCGCTGAAGTCGACCGTTTTGTCGAAGCCATGATCGCCATCCGCGGTGAAATCACCCAGGTGGAGCAGGGCGCCCTGCCGCGCGAAGACAACCCGCTCAAGGCCGCTCCTTTCACGGCGGCCGCCACCCTCGGGGCCGACTGGCCCCATGCCTACAGCCGCGAGCAAGCGGCTTTCCCGGTACGGGCCCTGCGCAGCCACAAGTACTGGGTGCCGGTGGGACGGATCGACAACGTCTGGGGTGACCGCCATCTGCAGTGCGCCTGCATCCCGGTGTCGGCCTACGCCGACGCGACGGAGGCTGAAGTCAGCTGAGTAACCGTGTTGAAAGTCAAGCAGTGAGAGGCTGATTTTGAGCGTTCAGGTGGTCCCGGGTGATGGCATTGAGGTGGGTGATCAGCTTGCGCATGCAGGCGATCAAGGCCACCTTCTTGAGC
>NZ_JBTRXV010000127.1:0-7311 GCF_054608695.1 Thiomonas sp. | reverse complement strand
CAGTCCATCGGCAAGTCCCGAGGCGGCTGGAACACCAAGGTTCATCTGGTTGCCGCGGATGCTCGAACGGCCGTAACGTTTAGCCTGTCTCCCGGGCAGGCGCACGATGCGCCCGAGGGCAGGACGTTGCTTGAAAGCCTGGGCCCAACGAGCCGCCCCATTCACTTGCTGATGGACCGCGCTTACGAAGGCAATGAGACGCGCCAACTGGCTCTGGACCTTGGCTTCATCCCGGTGGTGCCGCCGATGAAGACGCGCATCGAGCCATGGGAGTACGACCGAGAGATGGACAAGCGCCGCAACGAAGTCGAGCGCCTGTTCCGACGCCTGAAGGGTTTCCGGCGCATCTTTTCTCGGTTCGAAAAACTTGACGCGATGTTCCTCGGCTTCCTCAGCTTCGTGCTGGTGGTCGATGGACTTCGCAGTTTGTGTTAACAGGCCCTAAAGGCATGTTCGAACGCCTGTCCGCGATGTTGACGAAGGAGTTTTTGCAGATCCGGCGTGATCGCTGGGCGATGTTTCGCCTCATCGTGCCGATGATCATCCAGATGCTGGTGTTCGGCTACGCCGCCACGTTCACCGTGCACCATGTCGCCACCGTCGTGCTCGACCTCGACCAGAGCCAGGCCAGCCGCAGCCTGCTCTCCCACTTCGTCGCATCGGGACGCTTTGACGTGGTCGAAGAGGCCAGAACCGATGCCCAGGTCAAGAGCGCCATTGATCACAACGTGGCGCTGATGGCCGTCGTCATCCACGCCGGTTTCCAGCGCGACCTGCAAAACGGCAAGGGCGCACCGCTGCAGGTCATTGTCGATGGCACAAACTCCAACACCGCGCTGATCGCGCTGGGCTACATCAGTCAGATTGTCATGCAGTTCTCCAGCGACGAGGCCAGCAGGCTATTACCCCATCACGCCAGCCTCGCTCGACCTGAAATCGGCGTCATGCTGCAAACGCAGCCCTGGTTCAATTCGGGCCTGGAGGACCGCTGGTTTTTCATTCCCGGCGTGATCGGCAGCTTGACCCTGCTGCAGGTGGTGAGCCTGACGGCCTTCGCCATCGTGCGCGAGCGCGAGGTCGGCACGCTGGAACAGATCATGGTCAGCCCGATCCGGCCAATCGAGTTCATCCTGGGCAAGACCATGCCATTCTTTCTCATCGGACTGGGCGACATCGCCTTGGTCAGCACGATTGGCATCTTCTGGTTCAAGGTGCCATTTATTGGCGATCCGCTCGTGATGCTGGCTGGCGCCACGCTGTTCCTGCTGGCGGTGGTCGGTATCGGGTTGCTGCTGTCCACCTTTTCCAAAACGCAGCAGCAGGCTTTCGCGCTCAACTTCTTTTTCGTCAACCCGCTGTTCATTCTCTCGGGCTTCGCCTTCCCGATCGCGGCCATGCCCACGGCCCTGCAGTGGTTCACGCTGATCAACCCGCTGCGCTATTTTCTGGTCATCATCCGCGCTGTATTCCTCAAGGGCGTTGGATTTGCGGTGTTGTGGCCCGATCTAGCTGCGATGGCGCTGCTGGCGGCGATCATGCTCACCGTGAGCGTGCGGCGCTTCCGCTCTTCGCTGGATGCCTGATAGGCGCGTCCCTGCGGTGGCGCGCGCGGAGTCACTTCGACATGGGAAGCGTGGTGGGGGTTACATCGCCAAACAAGTCCAACAAAATCCCAGGTGGTATCTGATGTGCATCAAGGGCAAGCATCACGAAGCCGCGCAAACTTGTCTTCCCGTTTTCCGGTTTCTGTCATGGGCCGGATCACAGATCACAGCATGTGATGGAGTTGGACCATGCCTCGACCATCCTATTTGCCCGAGTTTCCAGGCTCCATGGCCTCCGTGGCCACCCATGAGCTGGTCCGCAAAACCTATGCCCTCCTGGCGGCAACGCTGGTGGTGACTGCGGTCGCGGCCATGTTCGGCATGAGCATGGCCTTCCCGTATCAGCACCCCTTCATTTTGATGATCCTGGCGTTCGGTGCCTTGTTCGCCATTCTGTTCACGGGAGCCAAGCAAGGCCCACTCGCCCTCCCGCTGGTCTTTGTCTTCACCGGCCTCATGGGACTTTCCTTGGGCCCCATGCTGGCGGTCACCCTGCAATTGTCGAACGGCCCCTTGATCGTGGCCGAGTCGGCAATCGGCACGGCTGCAATTTTTGGTGGACTGTCGCTTTATGCCTGGATCTCCAAACGGGATTTCAGCTTCATGGGCGGCTTCCTGTTCGTCGGCTTGATCATCGTGATTCTTGCTGGCATCGCCAATTTCTTCTTGCAAATGCCCGCCCTGCAACTGACCGTGGCCAGTGCGGCGCTGTTCATCTTCAGTGGCTACACCCTGGTCGATACCAGCCGCCTGGTGCGCGGCGGTGAGACCAACCCGATTTTCATCACGGTTTCGCTCTATCTCGACGTGCTCAATATTTTTCTATCCCTGTTGCAAATCCTGTCCTTTCTGCAAGGACGGCGCCGCTGAGGGCGCGGGATTTGTTGCGACACGGTCCACCTTTCACGTTCATCAAACTGAGGAATGATCATGACCCCAACCCAAGACATCGCCGTCGCTGTTTATGATTCCCACACCAAGGCTGAAGATGCCGTCAAAGCCCTGCAGCACGCAGGGTTCGACATGAAGAAGCTGTCCATCGCGGGGCGCGACTACGAAACAAAAGAGCATGTGGTCGGGTTCTTCAACGCCGGGGATCGTGCCAAATTCTTTGGAAAACTTGGTGTCTTCTGGGGTGGCATGGCTGGCCTGTTGCTCGGTGTTGTATTCGTCGTGGTCCCGACGGTCGGGCCCATTGTGGCCCTTGGTCCTTTTGCCGCAGCCCTGGTTTCAACCTTGACGGGCGGAGTGGTCGGCGGCGTGGAGGGCGCGGTCCTCGCTGGCGGTGCTGGGGCGCTGTTCGGCGCCCTGAGTGCGCTGGGCATTCCCAAGGATGCCGTACTGCACTACGAAACCGAGTTGAAGGCCCGCCATTTTTTACTGCTTGTCCATGGCGATCCGAAGGATATGCATCGGGCCAAAGATCTTCTGGCGCAATCCGGATATCTCTCGTTCACCCACCATCCCAAGGCGCATTCGGCTGCCCAATAAGCGCTGACAGCGGATCTTCAAGAGAGTGCGTTTTCCTTTCAAGTTCGATCAGGGGATTTCAATGTTCAAGAACACGTCTTTTCGAGTTCGTCGGCCTCTGGTGGCCTTGGTCTGCATGAGTTCCATCTTGGCTTGCGGAGTCGCCTACTCCCAGCCGCGTCCCAGCCTAGCCATCGCCCACCGCTGCGGAGGTGTCGGCGAGGGCAATTTGCAGCAATTGAAACGCCAGGCCCATGACTTCAACTTGGGGCTCTGGATGGTCGAAGGGCCACGAGGCGCCTATCTCGCAGACGTGCCGATCCAAGTCAAAAAAGGTAACAAGACGGTCGCATCCTTTGTGGCGGATGGCCCACTGTGCTACCTCAAGGCACCAGCCGGCTCCTACACCCTGGTGGGCATCTATAAGGGGAGGTTGCGCAGCATCCGGGCACATACCGGCAATATGAATGTCTATCTGCGCTGGTGATGGGGCAGGGTGCGTAGCGTAGGTCATGCGGATCTTGACCCAGAAAAATCAGTGAGGAAACCATGTACACCAATATTTTGGTCGCGGTCGATGGCAGTCCAGTCTCCGAAGCGGCTTTGCAACATGCCATTCGTCTGGCCCAGGAGCAGCATGCCAAGCTCCATTTCGTTCACGTGTTCGACGTCGCAGGCATTCTCTGGGCCGAAACAGACGAGGTGACCGAGGTGGACTTGTTGACCATTTATCGCCATCGAGGCGAAGCCATTCTGAGCCGCGCAGTGGCCTCGGCCAAGCAGGCCGGCTTGGCGGCTACCTCGACGCTGTTGGAAGAGGAGATCGTCGGCAAGCGGGTGGCTGAGTTGCTGGCCGACGAGGCCAAGGCGGTGGCGGCGGATCTGGTGGTTCTGGGTAGTCACGGTCACCGTGGCCTGAGCCGTTTGTTTCTGGGTAGCGTGGCCGAGGGCGCAGCCCGCTTGTGCACCGCGCCGGTCCTGATCGTGCATGGGCCTGTGCCGAAGGGCGGATGATCCCGCCGGGAAGCGAGCCAGCGCATTCGATGCACCATTGCTGTGGAGTAGGCCATGAACAAGCCTGATTTCGCCAAACGGCGCGCCTGGATGGTGCAGCATCACATCGCGCAGCGCGGGGTGCTGGATCCCCTGGTCCTGGATGCGATGTCGACCATCCCACGCGAGATCTTTCTGCCGGAAGACCTGCGGGAGTTTGCGTATGAAGATGCTGCGCCATTGCCGATCGCGGAGGGGCAGACCATTTCGCAGCCGTATATCGTCGCCCTCATGATGGCCGCGCTGGGTTTGAAGGGTGGGGAAAAGGTGCTGGAAATCGGCACCGGCTCGGGTTACGCCGCAGCCGTGCTGTCGCGCATCGCGGCAGACGTCTACACTGTCGAGCGCATTGGCCAGCTCGCCGAGAAGGCAGCGTCGCTGCTTACCGATCACGGCTTCCGCAATGTGCATGTGTTGCATGCCGATGGCACGCGAGGCTGGCCAGAGCATGCGCCATTTGATGCGATCGTGGTGGCTGCCGGCAGCTCTGGGGTTCCCGAGTCGTTGAAGGAGCAACTCAAAATCGGCGGCCGCCTGGTGATTCCCGTGGGGGTCGATCAGCGCGTGCAGGAGTTGATCCGGGTCACGCGCATTTCGGAACTGCGCTTCGAGCGCGAGGACATCGCCGATGTCCGCTTCGTCCCCCTGATGGGCGACGAGGGTTGGGGCCCCGACGGCGTGCACCCGCGCCCGCAGGCCGCGCACATGGAGACGCCTGCCGAGGAGGCCAAGCTGGCCCGGGCCATCGCACGCCAGGTCGAGCCGTTCGATGCGATCGACGACGCGGACCTCGACGGCCTGCTGCAGCGTATCGGCGACGCGCGCGTCGTGCTGCTGGGTGAGGCCACCCACGGCAGCTCGGAGTTCTACCGCATGCGCGCGCGCATCACCCGCGCCCTGATCACCCGCAAGGGTTTCGACTTCGTCGCCATCGAGGGCGACTGGCCCGATGCGGCCAGGGTGGACCATTACGTGCGGCATGCCGAATTCCAACCCTCGGAATGGACCGCGTTTGCACGCTTTCCCACTTGGATGTGGCGCAACCACGAGGTGCGCGATTTCGTCGACTGGCTACGCGAACACAACGCAGGTCTTGAGCCCGGACAAAGGGTGGCGTTTCATGGGCTCGACCTCTACAGCCTCTACAACTCCATCCAGTCCGTGCTGGATTACCTGGAGCGCGTCGATCCGCCCACGGCGCGGGTGGCACGCGAGCGCTACGGCTGCCTCACACCCTGGCAGGTCGACCCATCGGCCTATGCGCACGCCGCATTGACCCAGCACTACCGCACGTGCGAGAGCGAGGTTGTCTCCATGCTCAAGGAGCTATTGCAAAAGCACGCGGCCTACGCCCAGCACGACGGCGAGCGTTTCCTGGATGCGATCCAGAACGCGCGCCTCGTGGCCAACGCGGAGCGCTATTACCGCACCATGTACTACGGCTCCCGCACCTCCTGGAACCTGCGTGACAGCCATATGTTCGAAACCTTGCAGTCCCTGCTGACTTACTACGGGCCGCAGAGCAAGGCGATTGTCTGGGCGCATAACTCCCATGTGGGTGACTCCTCGGCGACCGAGATGTCCCTGCGGGGTGAATTCAACATCGGGCATCTGTGCCGCAAGGCCTTCGGCCAGCAGGCCTACAGCGTCGGATTCGGCACGGACAGCGGAAGTGTCGCCGCAGCATCGCAATGGGACGGCCCGATGGAGGTCAAGTCTGTGCGTCCATCCTTGCCGCGAAGCTATGAGCATCTCTGCCATCTGGCTGAAGTGCCGCGGTTCTTTCTGCCCTTGCGCAGGCCAACTATCCAAGGTTCGCTCGGTGATCTGGCAACCCCTAGGTTAGAACGAGCCATCGGCGTGATCTACCGCCCCGAGACTGAACTGCAAAGCCATTACTTCCAGGCCGTGCTGCCGCAACAGTTCGACGAATACATCTGGTTCGACCAGACCACCGCCGTGTCGCCATTGCAGACGCAGGAGATTGACGGTTTGCCCGAAACCTATCCCTTCGGGCTTTGAATCTGGACATTCTGAAGGAGCGCTACGCCCGCGGGGACATCGACCGCGAAACCTATGACCGCATGCGGCGCGAGCTGGAAAGCTGAGGCCCGGATCATGAAACCGCTACCGCCCGATTGGCTGGCTGCTGCAGCATGTGGACACCTTCACCACACTTTACCTCATCCTCAAGAAGAAATGACACCAGCAGGCCTGATGCGATGTTGAGCAGGGCCTGCCAATGCAATCACCTACTGCACCTTGACCTCAATGCTCTTGGTTTGTGTTTGCGCAGTCTTCGGAATCTGCAATGTCAACACCCCATCCTTGAAGGTTGCCACCGCAGCTTGACTATCAATGTTTTCAGGTAGCGAGAAGCTGCGACTAAAGCTGCCGTAGAAACGTTCGATACGGTGGAAGGTCTTGTCGTTGTCTTCTTTCTCGCGCTTGCGCTCGCCTTCAATGGTGACAACGCCATCGTTGATCATGACCTTGACGTCATCCTTGTTCACTTCGGGAACCTCCGCTTTGATGGTGAACTCCTGGGGGGTTTCCGCGATGTCAACCTGCGGCGACCAATCAACGGCGGTTGCCGGCTCTCCACCCTTTGTCCGCCTTTGCCGCCATCCAACCGCCCGGGTGTAGCGGTCGAACATATCCTCGATTTCCTGCCATGGATCCCATTGGACGATAGCCATGATGCATCTCCTTCATACGGGCGCAAAAATTGAAAACGTAGACCACCTGGCCCGTGAGGGGGTCGACGCTGACTCGGAATAGACATGGGCGCGGGTTGGGCATCCACTCCAATCAATGGTTTGAGCGCCATGCGCACGCCCAGCTCGACTGGATACTGCGTCGCCATGAGTGCAAAGACCTGCTTCATGGCCTCGGAAACCGGCACTGGAGGAATGCGCCCCGGAAGCGCCATGTCGTCGCGTGGCGCAGGGCGATATCGGCATCGCTGTGACGCAGTTCAATAGCCCGGCGCCACAGGGCTGCGATGACCTGCGGTCGGTGAAGGTTCTCCTGTCGCTGGTAGCGCAGGAAGGCAGGAAGTAGTGGTAGAAGTGTTTGTAGTGCTGCACCTCGTCGTTGCGGATATGCCAGGTCAGCTCGCGCAGCACCGGCTCGCCGCACACGGTGTTGAGCGCCTGGTAATAGGTGGTCGTGCCCATTTCCA
>NZ_JBTRXV010000126.1:0-7433 GCF_054608695.1 Thiomonas sp. | reverse complement strand
CGATCCATGTTCTGGGGGGAGCGACTGGCATAAGGGATTGCACACACAAGGGGGCAGAATCGCTCGACAATTTGTATTGATTGGTGCGCCCGGCAGGAATCGAACCTGCAGCCTACGGCTTAGAAGGGCAGGGTTGCCCCATCACTGGCAATAAACGGGCAATAAATGCGACTATAAAAACAGGTGGTTACGCGCTGGCGCTGTTTCCCGTTGATTGTGGATAACTCCCGTTTTTTGCCCCTGAGTGTCCCAAGAGTGCCCCACGGGGCAAGCCACGCTGCCAGCACCAGCCCCGCCGTTTGCTTATCCGCCCCGCTGCCAGCACCCCATGACGACGCGCACGCGCACGCATGAGGCAGGGGATTGACAACGGCTTTCATGAGGTTAGTTCCGATAATCTGCCCGTTTTCCGCTTTTAGGCCAGTAGTCCATGACAGGCGCGGGCGAGTTGATAGGCGGCAAAGATACAGACGCTCAGGAAGGGGCCATATCTGCCGTGTAGCGCACGCAATCGGTGCGGGTGGTGCATGGATAGCGCAGACACAAAAAACCCCGCCAGTGAGGGCAGGGCACTTGCTCAAGACTTCTTACGGCTTCCGGGCGGCTGTGGTGCTGGCGTCGGTTGCCGTGCTTGCTTCTCTGCTTCCAACTCAGCAGGTGAGCGTGCAAACAATCGCGCCCATGCCGCCATATACTGAGGGGTTACGGTTGGCACTTCCTCCCGGCGCTTCACTTGCGCCCCCAATAACGGGCAAGGGCATCAATGGCACGCTGGCGGCCCTCCTCAGTCTTTGGACCTGTACTTGCTCCACCATGGCGGCGGCATCTGTTCCCGTGCCCTATGCCTGGCGCACGGCATGGGTGCCCATCTCGACAACGTGCCCCGCAGCATACGACGCGGTCATGAGCGCGGTATGGCTTGAAGTCGTCCCGGTAATTCATCGGCACGGCTGCCAGTGGGCGCGGCGGTGTAAATCCTTTCCGCTTGGCCTCCTGTGCAAGCTGTTCCTGCAAATCCTCGGCGGTGGTGCCAAGGTCAGCGGCAAAGTGGCTAAAGCGCGTCATGGCTTCACCTCCTCAATGGTGGCACGAGGGTCAATGATGGTGCGCCGTATCTCGGTAATGGGCTCATGTGCCGTTACTGTGGCATCCAGTGAGATTTCAGACGGCAATATCCGGCCCAGCAGAGACATAAACGCCCGTGGGTCTGCTTTGGCCTGCTCCATAAGCCATGCTTGCCCGCCCAAGTCATCAAGAGCGCCTAAAATCATACTCTTAACGCCCGCATTGATTTTGTTGGGACTGCCCGCAGGTCTGCCGAGTCCGGCCCGGCCCCGCGTATTTTGGCCTATTTTATCGCTCATGATGCCCTCCGTTCTTCGGTCAACTTCTCCTGCCAATTCGGACCCATCGCACGGCGTCGGTAGAACTCAGGCAGAGGCCACTCCGTCCAATTATCCCAGCCCCGCGCAGCCTTAACGTCCATACATACCCACGGCATAGAGAGGCGGGCGCGGTATCGTTTGCCGCCATGGGTAAGTTCAATGCTTTCCAGTCCGGGCAGGCTCTCGAATAGCTGGCCTATGGTCTTGCGTAGTTTCTGCGTTTCGTCTGTCATGTCTCGTTCCTTTCGTAGCTGGGGCACGTCCTCGGTGCCGATGGAAAACAAGCGCGGTATCCATCGCCACCAGACGGCGGACCCGCTCCGGTGACTCCGCAGCGGCCTACCCCTTGGGCTGGGTGGATGGTATCGGGAAGGAAGTGCAGGCATGTACCGCAGGACACGCGGGAAGGGGTCATATCTGGCCTGTGCTGCATTTTCTCGGCTGGGGTGATGTCAGTAGTGCTCCGAACGTCTGGCGCTGATTCTGGCGCCAATAGAGCGACTATCCCGGCGCGGTGCTCCCGGATGCTCTGGCGTAGTTCATCGGTGAGCGAGCCAGCAGGCATCACCCGCAAGCGGGAACCCTCGGCGCTGAGGGTGAAGCCTGCCGCCTTGAGTTCTTCCACCAATAGGGAAGGGTTAGAACTCTTCATAATTTTCCCCTGCGTCTGCTTCAGCGTCAGGTATCGCGTCACCTGCGTCACGCCTAAAGGCATGTGACGCGGATGACGCAAAACGGGAACCCGCGTCACCTGCATCAAATGACGCGGATGACGCGGATGACGCCAGAATCAGAGAGACAAAAGCCCCGTCTATGGCGATTAGCCCCCGGTCCTCGATGCGCCGCACCAGCTTTGAGAAGTTCCGCGTATCCACTCCGGCCTCCTCTTTGGCCGCTGCCCGCCATGTGGACAATTCCACCTTGGCGGCTTTGGCATCCCGTCCGGCCTGTAGCAGGTTGCGCTCATGCTCCGCCACAAGGCGCTTGAGGATGGATAACGCCAGCCTTTGCTTGTCGCCTAGCCCCTTCTCCGGTCTGGCGGGTGCGTTCGGCAAGTCGCAAGGTGCGAGTATCGCGCTTTCGGTCGGGTTGCCGTCCTCATCGCTCCATGCTGGGGGCAGTTCCACGGTACGAAAGCCAAAGGCCAGAGGGCGGGCAGTGTCGCCCCCGCGCTGCTTGCTGTTTATCAGCACGATAACGCCACCTTCCCGCGCTTCCAGCGTCGCCATTGTGTCAATCGCGCCCTTGAGGGCTGAGTGCCCACGCGGTTCTCCCGGCGTCGCTTTGCTGGGGTGGTGAATTACCAAGCAAGTGCAATGATACCGCTGGCGCAGGGTGTCCAGTGCCGATACAAAGCCATTCATGGCCTCGGCGCTGTTTTCGTCACCAGATAGCCCACGCTGCAAGGTGTCCACTATCAGGAACCCCGGCGGCTCCGGCATGGCGTCAATCTCGGCCTGCATGATTCCCAGAGCGTCCGGCTCATTCAGCGCCACGGCTCCGCTGCTCAGGTGCAGGGGGGCCGCGCTCAGGGATTCATAAACGATGCTCCACGCGCAGGCCCGGCGCACCATTGCGGCACGTCCTTCACCCGCCAGAAACAGGACGGGCGCTTGCTTGGTCGGTATCCCGTGCCAGTCTCGACCGAGTGCCACGCAACAGGCCATATCCAATGCTGCAAAGCTCTTGCCACGCCCCGGCTCTGCTATCAACGCGGCGGTGGTGTCCCGTTCAAGCCAGCCCTTAACCAGCCAGTCCACGGGTTGAGGATGCGCCAGAAGCTCGCCTATGCGGGTGAATAGCGGCGGTCTGGGTGCCTCTGGTTCCGGTAGCGCGTCACCAGCACCAACAGACGGACCCGCAGCAGGCACAACAGACAGGCGCGGCGCTGGTTCTGCTTCGTCGTCACCAAACGAAAACGGAACAGCGGCGGTCCAATCGTCGGAGTCATTCAGCATGGGACACCCCCTGAGATTTCCGCCATACCGACCAGTCGTTCCAATCGCTGACCCACGCGGGAAGGTCAGAGGGCAGACGGTCGGGCTTCATGATACGGGCACGGGCCTTTTCTGCCGCTTCCTGTCCTTTCTGGCAGCCTATGGCATCAAAGTCAGGGCATACCACAAGGTCAATGCCGGACCAGCGTTTACGGGCTTCTGTGGCTACGCTGAGAAGGTTTCCAGCATCACAGGCGGCGATGACCACGACGCCCGGCTGTAACGCGCTGAGAGTGCAGGCGGTGGCGTGTCCCTCGGTAATCCATAACGGACGGTCGGGCGATGGCGTGCCACCAGACGGGATAAAATGGCCCTGTTTCGCCATGCCAGACAGGAACTTTTTGCCGCCATCCTCAGCGATGAATTGCAGGCCATGCAATGCCCCTGAGAAGTCCACCACGGGCAGGACCAGAGCGCCCCCGGACTGGCGGGCAATGCCGGGCGCTATGCCTTTGCGGTCAAGGTATGGATGCCGTGGACTGGCTGGCGGTAATGGTTTCCAGATATGAAGGGCACGGGCTGCCGCGTCCTTATGGCGGGCTTCTGTGGCCTCCTGAGCGCGGCGGCGGTCCTGCTCAATGCGCTGGCTCAGTAGCGCCCGTTCGGACGCGGTGAGGGACTGCAAACGCTTTCCGCACCATGTCAGACGCGCACCCGTCCGCCAGTTACCAGCAGCACCAGAGGCAGGCGCGTCTAAGTGCAGGTTGTACCAGATTGAAAGTGCGCCCGGTTTGTCATCAGCAGCACGGGCGCGGTGTAGCTGGCCGTCTGGGGTAATGTAGGCATCTGCCGCAAGAAAGACACCAGCGGCCTGCATGGCTTCCTGAAAGGCCACCAGAGGATTATTTACCATGGTGGCCCCCGATATGCTGGCGCAGTGCCCAGACAAGGACAGCCAGCGCGTGCGTCACAGGGAAGGCGGCATATATGCAAATCAGCGAGATAGCGTTAAGATTGTGCATGGTCGCCCCCGTCGCTTTCTTCGGTGGCTTCCCCGTCCGCAGAATCCCCGGCGCTGCTCGCAACAGCGCCACCCCCTACCTCGAACATCTCCCCTTGAGGCCCAGCGCCCGGCATGACATAAACAGCGATGCCGCCCGGACCTCTCAGCGTCTTGATGTTGGCCCCGCGCTTGCGTTCCTTGTGGACCCACGCGGCCAAGCGCCAGTGACCTGTTTCCCGTATCTGGCGCGGGTGGCTGATAGGCTCGCCCGCCTCCAGCTTTTCGGATGCCCACTTGTCCACCGTAGGGCGCGGCTTCTTCTCTGGCGCGGCCATTATGCCGCACCCCGTACCGACCGAAGCCCGCCAGACTGAACAAAGGCCAAGAATACCGGCTCATTGATTAGGACACGGCGGCCAAGGCGTGCAATGGCTCCGGCGCGTTCAAGTTCGTCGCCCTTGTAAAATATCGCGCTACGGATGCCCCCAATAGGAAAGGCGCGCTGTTTTTCTGCAAATTGCTTGACTGACAGATATGCGGGGTTTTCGGTTGTGGTAGTCATTGCGTTATCCTCAAGGTTGCCGGTTTATTCCGGCGATGTGAGGACGGTACAATGATTTAATCACTGCAAAAACAGGCAGTTAATAACGTAAAGGCCCTAACGTTATCGTTAAGGCCCTCGCGTTATCGTGAAGGGGTTCGCGTTATCCCATGTCGCCCCGGTCAGCTTTCCTGAACCAGTCGCCAAGGGTTTGCAGCCAGCGTTCATCACTTTTAATTGCGCCCGTATCCAGAGCCTCTTTTTTGAGGGCACGGGCGGCCTCTGCGGGTGTTTTCCATTTGGCAGGTTTGCCCGCCATATAGGTGCGCTTTAATTCTCTCTTGGCGGCATTGGACTTTCCCCGGCTTAATTGTCCGCCTTTGCTCCCGGCCTGTTTATGCCCCGCCTTGGCTGGCCCGTCCGGTTCCACCCTGAAAAACCCCATCATCTGCTCGAAAACATCAGCGGCCTTGCTCAGTCGGTCCGATTGCAGACGGTCGGCGGTCATCCTCAGATTGTGGACAGTCTCGAACATGGCGGCGCGTTCCTCATGCTCCCGGCTCTCTGCCTTGGCAAAGGCGCAGCGCACGGCAAGGGGCGTCTGACTGGTCAGTGCTTCACGGTCCACCAGATAGCGACCCGCTGCCTCCTCATCAGGCATTAGCGCCCAGAGCATACGAATAGAACCAATGTTGAACAGAAAGTCCTCAAGTTCCTTTGCAACGTCCGCACCGGCTCGATGTTTGGCAAGGTTGGCCCGCAGCCAGTCCAGCACTTCTTGTGCATCCTTCTTTGCCTTGGCGGTTTCCTCAGCAGTGGGAACAGCCCCACGCGGAAAGAAAGGGGCTATGCCTTGCCGGGCTTGGGCCACCATGTCAGCGGCGCTCAGAGTTTCCGCACTCATGCCGCACCCCCGCCCATCATCTTAGAGGCCACCCGTTCCGCCAGTGCAGCAGTGTGACCCGGCGACAAGTGCGCGTACCTCTGGACCATCGCCAGCGTTTTATGACCGAGTAACGCGGCCAATTCGGGCAGGCTGGCCCCGTTCATTGCCGCCATGGATGCGAACGTATGGCGCAGGTCGTGCCAGTGGAAAGCCTCGATGCCTGCCGCCTGTAACGCCTTTTCCCAAGGCTGGCGTAGGTCCACGGGCTGCTTAGGATTCACGCGGGAAGGGAACAGCAGGTCGGTGTCTATCCGGCGCACTCTGGCCCGTTCCCTGAGCATATCCAGTACGGGACCGACCAAGTGCAGAGCGCGGCGGCTGCCGTTCTTCGTCTCCTCAAGCTGTAAGGTGGCCCTGCTCAAGTCTATCTGTGACCATGACGCGGCCATCGTCTCAGCCTGCCTGCCGCCCGTGGTCAGCGCCAGCAGCACGGCAAGATATAAATCATCATTGGCGGATTCTTTGCAGGCTTCCAGTAGTCGGGTGCGCTCATCGTCTGACAGGTAGCGCACGCGGCCCCGTGGCTCTGCTTTCTTGCCGACCTTGACCATGGGCGATGCTTCCAGCCATTCCCAATCTTTTACGGCCTCAGTCATAACGGACGCCAAGGCCTGCCGGTAGTGGTTCAGGGTGGATGCTGACCGATTGCGCCCGGTGCGCTCGCTTGGCTCATCAGCAAGGCGCGTCATGCGCTCTTTGATAACGGCGGGTGTTACGTCTGCAAGCGACAGGGTGCCTAGTTCGGCCTTCCAGTAATCAAGGTGTTGTTTTCTGGCGTCCTTGGCCCGCATACCTTGCAGCTTTTCCCGTTCGTAACGCTCGATAGCTTCCGCCAGTGTGTGGCGTTTGGCCTCAGACGTTTTGAAGTGCCGACCTTCCCTTATGGCGCTTTCGGTCTGGGTGGCCCATTGCTTGGCTTTGCTGAGACTGGCGAACGTGGCGGACTGGACAGGCTGGCCCCGTAGTCTGACCTTCACCCGGTAGGATGTTGCGCCATCGCTGCCGGTGCGCTTCTCTATGGCGGCCATGATTACGCCCTCCAAGTGGTGAGGGTTGGCGCTGTATGCGGTAAACTGAGGGTATCCATTGCGGCCTCCTGTTCAGGCTTTGCGGTGGTAGGGTCGGGCGGGTGCTGATTACACCCCTCGGCCTGCTTTTTATTATAGCAACACGGCAAAAAAGCGCAACAATGGCTTCACAAGCCGGAGCATAGGCAACACAATGCGATGATTTATATATTATCAGTCCGCCATGAAACAGAGCATGGGGCACTCATGGGGCAGTGCGGGACAAAATGGGGCACTTATCCACAGGTCAGGCGGTTGTCGCAGTGACACCAGAGGGAAGGTTTAAGGGTGCGGTTTGGGTTCCGGTGAGCGCCCACGGCTTGCGGCTTAGTGTCCCAAGAGTGCCCCATGGCGGGGTTTTAACGGTTTGGTATGTTGCATAACACACTGTTTCCTATGGTGCGCCCGGCAGGAATCGAACCTGCAACCTACGGCTTAGAAGGCCGTTGCTCTATCCGGTTGAGCTACGGGCGCGTGCGGAGATGATTTTAGAGGAAAGGAAGCGGGGAGGGGAAGTCGCCCGGTATGGGTCGGTATGGTGCGTCTAAAGGCTG
>NZ_JBTRXV010000125.1:0-7523 GCF_054608695.1 Thiomonas sp. | reverse complement strand
CGACGTCGGCTAGGATCGAGTCATCGTTGTTGGCGTCGATGGTGGCCACATGAAGCGATTCATCGAAGGCGAGGACAGGGCCCAGGTCACGCTGCTTCCCGAGTGCCTGGATGACTACATCGCCGAGGACAACCCGGTGCGAGTGGTCGATGTTTTCGTCGACGAGTTGGACCTGGCCAACCTTGGATTTGATGGTGCGACTCCTGCGTCGACCGGACGCCCGTCGTATCACCCGGCGGTTTTGCTGAAGCTGTACATCTACGGCTACCTCACCTGATCGTCGCGCACGAAGTGACCAACATCGGCTCCGACCGTCGTCAGTTGACCAGGATGGCCCAACAAGCCCAGGTCGTCATGCCAGAGCAGGACCTTCAGGTCGTTGCCGACAGGGGTTACTTCAATGGTGACGACATCCTGGCTTGTGATGAAGCCGGCATCACGACCTATGTCTCCAAGCCCATGACGTCGGAGGCGAAGGCCGAGGGGCGATTCGACAAGTCCGACTTCGTCTATGAATCCGAAACCGATCCCTACCGTTGCCCGGCTGGCAGCCGCCTCATTCGACGCTATGCCCGCGTCGAATCTGGGCACCTCATCCATCGGTACTGGAGTTCAGACTGCCCGCGCTGCCCCATCAAGGCGCAATGCACGCCCACCCCGTATCGGCGGGTCAGTCGCTGGGAGCACGAAGACGTCCTCGAAGCCATGCAGCGCCGCCTGGATGGTTCCCCGGGCATGATGCGCGTTCGAAGGCGAACCGTCGAGCACCCATTCGGCACCATCAAGTTCTGGATGGGCGCTCGGCACTTCTTGATGCGAACTCTGCAGCATGTTCAGACCGAGATGAGCTTGCATGTGCTGGCCTGCAACATGAAGCGAGTCATCCAGATCATCGGAATGGCGCCCCTCATGGCAGCGATGAAGGCCTGAAGGGCCTTTCTTCGTCGCGTGCACGCCGGCTTGGTTCACGAGCTGGCTTGCTCCGCAGTCCGACCCCAGCTCAACACCATCGATTTTGAACGCCCCGTCGTGTTTTCACACGGCCTCCGGCCTTTTCTGGCACAAGCTCGAAGCCTGCATCAAGCGTCATTGAAGCTGTCTGAAGTTAACAAAAGCAACCGAAACAGACCTTACGGAACGCGATGATTGCGGCGGCAATGGGGTTCAGCGCGACGAAGCTGCGCTCAAGCTTCTCGTATCGACCAGGAGCTTGCGGAATCGGTTGAACCCACTGTGGCAGACCTCAACCACCCAGCGCCGCGCTTTCTTCGCTGGGTCTCGCCGTTTGGCAGCGGCCTCCGTGCGGCGGTCAACGACGTGAGGGATGTACCCGTGCGACTCGATCGTTTCCAACGCGCGCCGGCCTCGATACCCAGCGTCGGCACACAGATGCTTGCTGCGCCTCGTTTGCGGGGTCTTGCGCTTGACCAGGATTGCTTGGAGAACCTGATCGAGTTGCGTGACGTCATGCTCATTGGCTCCGGTCACGACGAGCGACAACGGGACGCCACGGCCGTCCACCAACAAGTGTCGCTTGCTCCCCTTTTTTCCCCCGGTCGGTGGGGTTGCGACCGACCGCCTCTTGCGCAAGTGGCGCCTTGAACATGGCTCCGTCGATGCTTTGCTACGCCCAAGCGATGCCCTCCATCGGGTCGTACTCGGCCAAGCCGGCTCGCCAGATGGCCTCGAAACGTCGGCGGCCTCCCACTCGAGGAAGCGCTTGTGGACCGCGCTGGCGCTGCCAAATCTCTCCTTGGGCAGCGCCTTCCATTGGCAGCCCGTGCGCAGTACATACACCACCGCTTCAAAGACTTGTCGCGCTGGCTTGGGGGGCCGCCCAGCACCCGGCTTGCGCACGTACTTTTTGGTGGCTGAACGTTCACGCACCGGAATCAAGGGTTCAACGCGCCGCCAGAAATCGTCAGTCACAACCCACGAATCAACGTGTTTGCGATTGGCCATGCTTCGCTCCTCACCGCGTAACGTGCGGCTCGGAGCGGTAGTTTACTATTTACGGATAACTTCTAAGTCACCCGTCGCACGCTTTCAGCGCCGAGGCACCTGACCTTGCTCCGACCGAGGCGACTCCCATGGTCGCCTCGGTCGGCCTTCAGTTCTTGCGCATCGGGCAGGTGCGAATCCCGAGCACCGCGTACAGCGGGCAGAAGCCCACAGCCCCGGTCACGAGCGGCACCACGCCAATCCAGCCCCACACGCCGATGACATGGGTCAGTGTCAGGGCAATGAGTGCAAGACCTGCAATCACGCGCAGGGCGCGGTCCAGCGTACCTTCGTTCACAGTCATGGTTGTGCTCCTCAAGATGTCTTTGTTGAGCCCGGCGGACTCTACGCGATCATCGCAGAATCCAGATACTCGTGGGAATATCCGAAGCTCACGCCCGACCAATCCGTGCGGGGACGTCTCTCACAGGCATGTGGTGCCACAATGGGCGATTACCTCCTCACGATTCCACGATTCCACGATTCCCCCCATGACTGCCGACGACCTCAAAACCCAATTCCGCCAGCAATCCCAGGCAGCGCTCAGCCTGAACATCGCCTACATCGGCGTGGTCAACGGCCTGTTCAGCACCCTGCACAATCTTGGCACCGCGTCATCGACGGCCCTGGCCGAAGCAGGCAAGCTCGACCCTGGCTACGTCCTGCGCTGGTGCGACGCGGCCTATGCCTTCGGCTACCTGGATGTCGAAGGCGAGGCATTCCGTCTCACGCCGATGGGCGAGGCCATGCGTCCTGACGCACCCGACACCCTCATGCCGATGGCCGTGCAATCCGTCCTGTCGGCCCATATGGCCGAGCGGGCCGCGGGGCTCATGCGCAGCGGTGAGCGTCCGGGTGAGCACGTGCTGGCCGAGCGCGAGACCGTGCTGCCCTGGTTCGGCCCGATGCTCGAAGCCAATTTCGCACCGATGTTCGAGCGCACCATCTGTCCGGCGGTCCCGGCATTTGCCGCGGTCGACGCCCGCGGTGGCCTCGCCGTGGACCTGGGCTGCGGCAACGGCTGGTATCTGCGCGCACTGGCGCGGCGCTGCGGCAAGCTGCGGGGCCTGGGCATCGACGGCTTCCAGGAGAACATCACCCAGGCCCAAGCCTTGGCGGCGCAGGACGGCTTGGCCGCAAGGCTGCGCTTCATCCACGGCGACATCCACGCGCTCACCCTGGACGAGCCCGCCGACCTGATTGCGATGAACCGTGCGCTGCATCATGTGTGGGAGAAAGACACCCAAACCCTGTTCGCCTGGCTGTGCGCCAACCTCAAGCCGGGCGGATTCGTCGTGATTTGGGAGCCGGCCTGGCCGGCAGACCGCACGGCCTTGCGCGAGCCCAGCCGCAAGGCGCTGGCGTTCCAGAACTTGAGCGAGCACGTGCAAGGCAACCATTTCCTGCGGCCCGACGACATCCAGGCGGCCTTTGCCCAAGCCGGCATGCAGTCGCAGGTTCACCTCTTCGCACAGGGCAACGAGGCCGTGGTGGTGGCGCAGCGCTGAATTCAGCCGACAGTTGGCTGCCGCTTGCGCTGAGGTTCTGACTCCAGCAGCTGTGCCCCTTCGAGCCTTGCGGCGCGCACATCAAACGTCAGCAATGGGCTGTGCCCCGCTTGGTTGACCAGGGCCGCATGCATGCAGTCGGCAAAATCCGGGGAGCCCTCCTGCTTGAAAGACCACAGGGCTTGTTCCAGTGCTGGTTCGCTCTGGAATTCCAGCTCGGTTGCGCTCAGCAATGCATCCAGGGCGGCGGTCACGGATGGCTTGTCCAGGCGATAGCGGGAGCGCAGCACCCACTCCGTTTCGAGCAGCACGGTGACCGGCACGAACAACCGCTCGTCCTGCTCCTGGGCCGACTGCAGAACTCGCGCGACGGCAGCGCTTTGCTCGGCATCGTCGTCCGTCAGCCAGCGCACCAGAACGTTGGTGTCGAGCGCGGCCATCAATGCGAGCCCAGGCTCATGTCCTCAATCGAAACCGTGGTGCCGGGAGCTGGCTGCAGCATGCCCTTGAACTCCAGGATGGACTTGGTTTTGGCCCGGAGCACCACCGTTCCATCGGGCATGGGCGTGAATGTGAGCCGGTCATGGGCATGCAGACCCAACGACCGCCTGATGTCGACCGGGACTGTCACTTGGCCTTTGCTCGTGAGGGTGGCTTCAGACATGGGGAATTCCTTACGAAGGCCTTTATTGTAAGGCGCTCGGCGTGGCAAATCAACGAACGTGAAGTCCTGCGCCTGCTGGATGCCCTGCAACTCACCGCGAAGCACGGCGTCGCCACGCTGGCCAACTGACGAAGCTGCAGGGCAAGTGGAAGCTTTGCCAAGAAGGCGGCCTTCGGGATTGCGGCGGAGTGGCAGCAGGTCTGCGTGAGCTTGTCGCGGAGGAAAGCACGGTTGTTGCCAACCTTGTCGAGCGAGGGTCGTAACCGTGTAACCGAGTAACGGAGCGCCATTTGCGGAGGGCTGGTCACACCGTTACACGGTTACAGCAAAACTCAGGCGCGAAAGACATCAACACCCAGCCAGAGCTTGGTTCAGCCGTCCAGCGCCGACGCTGGGGCGCGGTCCTTCGCGCCTTTCGCCATCCCTCAGCGCCACTGCCTAGCGCCGTTAAGCTACGCCCACGCTGGCGACAAAGGCAGCCACAGGCCGACCGACCAGCCGGAACGTGCTTCAAAACCAGGGGGGAGCTGATGAGCTACATCGACCGCAATCTGCTGACCAACGAGCAAGTCCTGCACAGGGCGCACCTCAGCCGTGTCGTGTTCATCTCACCGTCCCTGCTTCTCCTCCTTGGGCTCGCCGTGCTCACTCTCGACGGCGATGTCGCGGCCATCGGCGTCATCCTCCTGCTCGCCGGATTGGCGGGTTTGCTCAGCGCCTTCATCCGTTACAAGACGTCCGAATTCGCGGTGACAAACAAGCGAGTCATCATGAAGGTGGGGCTCATCCGCAGGACCTCCGTGGAAATCGTGCTCAACAAAATTGAGAGCATCACGGTCGACCAGGGGATTGCGGGAAGGGTTTTCAACTTCGGCTCGATTGCGGTGGTGGGTACAGGTGGCACCCATGACTCGTTCCATCGCATTGCGGCGCCGCTGCGGTTCCGGCGGGCGGTGCAGGAGCAGCTGGCCGGGTAGCCAGCTGGTCCCGCAGCGCATTCCATGCTGCCGCTCAACCTTACACTTTTCCCCAATCCCCACCGCCAGCCATGAGGCCCTGCAGATGCGAGCTGGCCTGGACAACAAAAATAGCAAGCTCCCGGCATGAACCAAGACCTCAAGAGAACCCTCTGGGCAGCAGCCGACAAGCTGCGCTCCAGCATGGACGCCGCCGAATACAAGCACATCATCCTCGGGCTCATCTTCATCAAGTGCATCAGCGACGCCTTCGATGAGCGCCGCATCCAGCTCAAGCCGAGTTCAACGACCCCGCGTCTGACCTGCACTTGATGGTCACGCTCGACAGTGCCGAACTCTGCCTCAAGCGCATTGCCGAGCGCGCAGCCTGCACCAGTTTTTTCATCGTTACCAAGCGTTGGTGGATGACCAGGTGCTGGTGTTCAATGGAGAATCTGGGCAATCCACCGTGGCAACAGGCACGCGTGCCGATGGTGTGACCGTGTTTGACGAAGCCCTGTGGACGCGTTTGACCGTCATGGCACAACAAGGAGAGAGCGATGCGGCCCAAGACCACCCCGACTAACGAGCACCTCGCTCGCGTCGCCGACATCGTGCGCATCGGCAACCGAGCCGCCCGTGCCGCCCAAGAGGCAAACCGCAAGCGCGGCATTCCCAACTGGTATTCGCTCGGCGATAGGCTGGTGAGCGACGCTGGAGAAATCGTCTATTTGAAACGTGCCCCCGCATAGGCCGTTGAATCCCTTCCCACCCGCGCCCGATAGCAAGACCCCCGGCACCGAGCGCGCCACCTACCGCCGGGTCATCCTCACCGAGCGCCTGCGCCAAGCCATCCGCCGCCTCAACCCCCACATCCCCGCAGGTGCCCAAGACGACGCCCTGCGCCAGGTGCTGAACCAGAGCATCCCCCGGCCTGCTGGCCGCCAACCGACAGTTCAACCGCTGGCTGGTGGAAAGTGTGCCCGTGGAGTACCGCAAAGACAACCAGACCCGTGGCGACCGCGTGCGCCTGGTGGACCATGCCGATGTGCAGCGCAACGACTGGCTGGCTGTCAACCAGTTCACCGTGCAAGGCCCCAGGCACACCCGCAGGCCCGACCTCGTGCTGTTCCTCAACGGCCTGCCGCTGGTGGTCATCGAACTGAAGAACCCCGGCGATGAGAACGCCGACCTGTGGGCCGCTACAACCAGCTCCAGGTCTACAAGGACGACATCCCCGACCTGTTCACCGCCAACGTCCTGCTGGTGCTGTCCGACGGCACCTCGGCGCGCATGGGTTCGCTGTCCGTCGGGCGCGAGCGCTTCATGGCCTGGCGCACCATCGACGGCCACAGCACCGACCCGCTGGGGCCGATGCGCGAGCTGGAAACCCTCATCCACGGCGCCTTCGACCCGGCCCTGCTGCTCGACTAAGGCCTTGCGTGCTCGCGCCATCGTTCTCGTCCATCGAAGTTTCGATGGACGAGAACGATCGCCGATGAACATCTATCTGAACAGTATTGGGGCTAGCCCATGCCCTGAACGCTGCATCGCAGCACGACCTTGAGCCACGCGCGGAACCCGCAGGCACATCGCCTATCGAGCCGATACGGACGCCGCGAAACGCCTATTGATGCTGCAAAGCAACAAAAGCGTAGGTCCCGCTTGAAATGTGGCCAGGAGGTGCTAAATTAGGGTTAACCCTAATCGCAATGAAAGGCTCCTCACAAGGGAGAAACATCATGAGCACGTTCAAGCAGTTTCTGCAAAAGATTTTTTCAGGCCTCGAATCGCAAGAGCAGCTCGACGAGGACTATCTGGCTCAGTCCGTCGACGTTTGCGACCTCGAGCGTCGCATCCACCAGCTCGAGTATCGCGGCACGGCGCGCGAGAGTTTTCCGCTGCACGCTTCAATCCCCGGGCTTCATCATCGGCGGGCGCTGTGGTAAGCGCCCACACGCCTGGCCGCAGCCCAGGCCGCCGCGCGCAATCACCGGTGGTCTTGGCGCAGTTGGGCGACTGCGCGCCACTCGTGTCTGCAGCCAAGGCGCTCCTGCGAGCGCCGTTCGATGCGATGCGCGAGCAGTACGCGAGCGCAGTCCGGGCGGGGCTCATCGAGCGCTCGCTGCTGGCCTCGGCCCGTTTTGAGCACAAGCTGGGCGCCCTCGAGCGCACAACTCTGGGCCCCTGGGCGCGGCGGGTTTGAGCTTCGCCGCTCGCGGCCCTGGCGGCTGCGAAGAGGCCATTCCAGGCCCCAAGCCCGGGCCGACACGGCCTAAGGCGACGCTGAACAAGTCCCGCGTGCGCATCGCATCCGCGCCTCGGGCGGTCTGCGGCGTTGCAAATCCGCGCCATGGCTTGGGCTATGGCTGTGGTTTGCGCCTTGCATCCCAT
>NZ_JBTRXV010000124.1:0-7562 GCF_054608695.1 Thiomonas sp. | reverse complement strand
CCCGGTTTTGCTTTTCTGGTTCGCTATGAGTCGGCAAACAAAAAGAGGTTAGACATTTTTGCCTAACCTCTTGTTTTGTTTGGCTCCCCGGGACAGGCTCGAACTGCCGACCTAGTGATTAACAGTCTCAAAGCCGGGCATTTATGGCGTTTTATCTACCCCCCTGTATCTTGACGTATCAATCACTTAGTCAGATACTACCTTTACCGACATTCACCGATTTACCGCTAAAAGGTTAGCCTGAGGTTAGCCCACGGTTAGCCCGAAAATCGCGTCACTGGGCCGGAAATGCTGGAGATCGTGGCGAAAACGCGCCGCAAAAGGTTAGCCCGGGAGGGGGTAAAACATGGCTGAGAAGATGCAGTTCACCAAGGCCCGCATAGCGGCGCTGGAGCCTGTCCCCGGCAAACGGATCACCGTTTATGATGAGACACAGAAAGGATTGTGCATCCGCGTCACACCAGCCGGAGCCAAGGCGTTCTATTGCGTCCGTAAGGTGGAGGGCAAAGTGGAGTGGGTACGCATAGGCGATGCCACCACCGTGACCATTGAGACGGCCCGGAACACTACCGCGAAGATCGTCAACGATATTGCCGCAGGGGCCAACCCCGCCGAGCAGAAGCGTATCAGGAAGGCGGAGATGACATTCTCTGACCTGTTCAGCGAGTGGGTTAAGGAGTGCAAGGCCAGAGGCAAAAAGAGCCTGGGCAAAGATCAGGACAACTACCGTTTGCACCTGCAAGGGCTGGCCCGCAAGAAGCTATCCGACATTCAGCGCAACGAGATACGCAAGCTGCACACCACCCTTTCGGCAAGGTCTGGAAGGATTCTTGCAAATCGCGTTCTTGCCTTGGTGCGGGCACTGTTCAACTTCGGTATCAAGACGCTGGATATACCCAACCTGACCAACCCCGCAGCCGGGCTAAAGATGAACAGAGAGGAAAGCCGGGATCGTCGTTTGCATCCCGATGAAATGCCCAAGTTCTTCGAGGCACTGGCCGCCGAGGAGAACCCCGATATGCGGGATTACATCATGCTCTCGCTGCTGACCGGGGCGCGTCGCTCCAACGTGCTGGCGATGCACTGGGCAGAGATCAATCTGGATCGCGCAACGTGGACCATCCCCGGCCCCAAGGCGAAGGCGAAGGACAATATCGTTGTGCCCCTCACCGATGCCGCCATAAAGGTGCTACAGGCCCGCAGAGAGGCCAGCGGAGCACAGGGATGGGTATTCCCCGGTTCAGGTGCTACAGGCCACCTTGTAGAGCCTAAAAAGGGCTGGCAACGATTGTTGCAACGGGCAGGTATTGATGACCTACGCATCCATGACTTGCGCCGTTCGCTGGCGTCCTTCCAGATCGACGCGGGGGTGTCTCTGGCCGTCATAGGCAAGGGACTAGGCCACCACTCGCAGCAAACCACCGCCGTCTATGCAAGGTTGGCTCAAGACCCGGTTGCCGATGCATGGCAGAAAGGCACCGATGCCATACTGGTGGCTGCTGGAGTCAAGAAAACCGCCGAGGTTGTGCCGTTGAAGAAATTGCCCCGTAATCGCAAAAGTGCTATATCGTGAAGTGGACCACAGAGACACTTGACCAGCGTGTTGATGATGAACTGAACGCCCTGCCGTCCGCATTGCGAGCGCGTCTGTCGCGGATAGTGGAGATGATTGAGCAGGTGGGCTTGGAGCAGGTCCACGAACCGCATATCAAGCACCTGGAGGATAAGCTCTGGGAGATACGCGCCAAGGCACCGGATGGGATTGCCAGAGCGATATATGTCACCACAACAGGGAAGCGGCTGGTAATCCTTCATGCTTTCGTCAAGAAAGCGCAGAAAACGCCTAAGCAGGCCATAGAGACAGCACGGCAACGCGCCAAGGAGATTTTACAATGACCCTCATATCAAAACTGAAAGAGCAATGGATGCAAGACCCCGCGTTCAAGGCAGAATACGACGCGCTGGAAGATGAGTTCAGCCTTGCCCGCGAGTTGATCGAGGCCCGGACCCGCGCTGGACTGTCGCAAGCGGAACTGGCGCAACGTATGGGCACCACACAATCCGCTATTGCCCGCCTGGAAAGTGGCAAGGCCCCGCCGTCCATGCGAACCATTGCGCGTATCGCCGCCGCTACCGGCAGTCGCGCCGTAGTCCGACTGGAGCCGCGCCCTTGATACTTCGTATTACCGAAGCAAAAGTTCTCCCCGGCCATCGCCTGCACGTTCGATTCAACACCGGACAGGAGGGCGATGTGGACCTATCCCGAGAGCTGACCGGCCCGGTATTCGACGCATTGCGGGATGATGACCTGTTCAGCCGGGTAGAGGTCCACAGCCTGTTCCATACCGTAACATGGCCCAACGGGGCAGACCTGGCACCCGAATACCTGCTGGACCTGTTACAGCACCAGCAAGGGCACGCGGCATAAGTTTCACCGCCATGCCTTAGCTCGACGGAGCGAAAGGCCGGAACCTTCACCGGCTTGGGCATGGCACCTATTCAATGAAGGAAGCGCAGAGAAGGAGCGCATGATGCAGATGCCTTATGAGTTGTTGCCGCAATGGTTCACCGTCAAAGCTCTAGCACAACGATGGGGGGTTGATCGTGACCATATCGCCGCGATGATTGGAAGCGGGTTGATTGAGACTGTCGCATCAATTAGAACCTCAACAAATTGGAAGAATAAATTTGGCGGTGAAGATGTTCATGCCTCTCCCCCTGGGATGTACACGGTTCTGAGCAGTGGAGCATGGAAGGGTCTTGATGATGCCGGTAATATGGGTCCGCCAATCCCAATTTATTGGCAGAACAGTGGCGCTGCTTCATGGGACGCAACCCCTGCACAACATTCGCCAAGCTTCCTTTTGCCTACCAAGAAGAAAGAATTATCCAGCCTTGTTTTTAACTTTCTCGCTGGAGAACTTTGCCCGTCTCCCACTAACGAGCCGGTGCTTATGAGCTTCCGCGTGTATGGCGTCGTGTCTGAATTTTTAATAAACAAGTATGAGGTCAGACGGATTGAGGACGCCGCAACACAAAAGGAAATCCAAGACGGAGATGTGCCCAAGGCCATAGCAAGCCGTCGCATAATGCTGACTGTGATTAATGCCCTATGTGGAAGGGCCGAAATAGACCCGCGAGGCAGAAACGCGACCACCGAGATCATGCGTCTATTGGATGAGCAAGGCACCCCCGCCGCAGAGCGCACCGTAAGGGATGCTATCAAGCAAATCCCAGATGCCATGAAAACACGCAAAACCGAGCAGTGAAGGCTATGCAAAACGGCAAACGGCAAATAGCCTATTTGCCGCATTGAGCCAGAAAACCCCCGCACCATAAGCGCCATCATCCACCATCGATAGGCGCTTTCCCATGCAAAACGAGTCCGATTCACTCCACCGCGAAATCGTCAAAGAGATTGCGGTTACTTTGGGCTACACCGAAAAGAACGTACCCACCCAGATCAACGAAGGGCAGGCATCCCTTGTTCTGGACGTGAAGCCAGCGACCCTCTGCAACTGGAGGTGTACTGGCCGCTACAACCTGCCATTTATCAAGACAGGACGCCTTGTCAGGTATCGTGTCGCTGACCTTGCCGCGTGGATCGCCAAGCGTCGTACTGGCGCAGAGGGTTGATTCCATGACCCCACAACAAAAAAGCCGCCCGGCGGGGGCGGCATACGCAGCAACATCACGATCCAATGATAACCCCATAGACGCGGTTCTGCACCGTCTGGAAAAGGTGAAGCGCACGGCACCAGATAAATGGATTGCACGCTGCCCCGCCCATGATGACAAGCGTCCGTCGCTTTCGATTCGTGAAGCTGAGGACGGCAAAGTGCTGTTGCGCTGTTGGTCAGGTTGCGGAGCCGCCGAGATCGTCAACGCCCTGGGGTTGAGCCTAAGTGACCTGTTCCCCGGCGACCGGCGCAGCCTCAGCGACCACGGCACCGGCCCCATGCGGCGTCCGTTCAACTGGCAAGACGCCTTGAAGGGTGTCTCTCACGAAATCACAGTGGCCCGATTGATCGTTGAAGCCGTCAATGCTGGGCACGAAATGGATGGGGAATCCCTGGACCGTCTGGCGCTGGCCGAGGAGCGCATAAGCGATGCACTCCAAGCTGCTGGGGGCGTTCAATGAGTAGCTGGGATGAGCAGGCCGCAGAAACCTACCAGGCCGAGGACGCAACGGACCAGATCACCCCGCCACCGGTTCCCGATACCGATGTCATGCTGTCCGGCATCATTGGCGAGATCGCCCGCGCTGGGTCGGACGGCAAGGAGGTCCACCCCGTCGCAGTTGCCGCCGCCTGCCTGTCCTGGCTATCCGCCGAGGTTGGTCCTGACATCTACTTACCGATTGGCGACACCAGGCACCACGTCAACCTGTTCACGCTCCACATAGGCCGCAGCGCCAGAGGTGGCAAGGGCGAGTCCCTGGGGCTGGTCAGACGCATCCGCAACACCATCACCGGCGACCGTGAAGACCACCCTTGTGGGCAGCTCCACAGCGGCGGTTTATCGAGCCGTGAGGGGCTGGCCGGAGCCGTTCACGATGGCTATACAGGCAGGGCAAAGAGGAAGTGCCTGCCGTGGATGATAAGCGGCTCTGGATCGTGGAGGCTGAGTTCTCCAACGTGCTGGCGCAGGGCAAGCGCGAAGGCAACACCTTGTTGCCCGCATTGCGGGACGTGTGGGACGGCGGGAATATTCAGCCTCTCACGAAAGGCAGGGGCATGTGGTCAACGCATCCCCACATTGCGCTTCACGGCAACATCACCCCCGGCGAACTACAGGCCCGCATCGAGGCCAGAGAGATCAATGGCGGGACGTTCAATCGTATTTTGATGATATGGGCGGAGCGCACTTGCATGGTGGCCTTACCGGAGCCTACGGACACCGGGGTTGTGGCAGGTTTTGCCCGGCGCATCGAGGACGCTATCCGATGGGCGAAGGGCACCTACCCGACCACCAGAGACAGCCGCAAAGCCTCTATGACCCCCGGCGCAGCACACTTATGGGAATCTCTGTACCCGGCGCTAAAACAGCCGCACCCCGCTGGCGATTTGGTGGCCGCTGCTACGGAGCGTAGGGCACCTATCTGTCTACGCATCGCGCTGATTCACGCCATCCTGGAGAAATCCTTGATGATTACCCCGGAGCATATCCAAGTCGGGTATGCCTGGGCGCAGTACGGCGCTGCCACCGCTGCCTATGTCCTGGCCGGTATGGGTGGGCGGGCCCGAGATACGGACAAGGAACGCAAGGTGCTGGCGTTTCTGGACAATCAGCCGGGCAAAGAGGCGGATCGTCGGACCCTAATCAACGTCTGTTTCAAGAAGCATATCGACGCGAAAGACCTTGATCGGGTTCTGACTCCACTTGTGGATGATGGGGCACTCCACCGCCGCGAAGTAGACCCAAAAGCTGGGGGGCGGAAACGCGTCATTTACTCATTGCAGCGTGCGGACAATGCGGACAATGCGGACAATCAACAACGGCGGGGCTTTCGCCGTGCGGACATCGACGCGGACAATGCGGACAATGAAATCTCACCGGTTCAAAGTCCGCAAAGTCCGCACGTTGTCCGCAACGCTGAAAGCCTTATAGATGCTCATTGTCCGCAAAGTCCGCAAAGTCCGCATACGTCAATAGAAAATTGCCCGCAGTGTGATGGGGCGGGTTGCCACCTTTGCGAGGAGGTCCCAGACGACGACATCGACTTTGAGGACATACAGCCATGATGCCCGCGCAGACGGATCAACGTAGCACCCAACCCGCCCGCGTGGATTCTGGGCAAGATATGGCCGCACCAGCGACCATTACTTGTGGGCAATGCGTCCGGTTCCAACCAGGCACCACGGCGCAGGGGATAGGCTCTTGTCTTGCCACAGTGACAGGCCAGCCGCCGAAGGATCAGCGCGGGTATCTGGCCGCGTATCCGATGGCCCCCAGATCGTGTCCTGAGTTTCTGGGATCGCCGTCATGACCCGGCATATCCGCGAATTGCACAGGCAGTTCCCCGGCATCCAGATCACCCGTACACGCGGAGGGCACCTTGTCGCCACCGTAGGCACCGCCCGCGTATTCCTGGCCGCTACACCATCCGACCATCGAGCCATTCACAACATCGCCGCCATGATCCGGCGCGTACAGAGGACAAAACCATGACCAAAGCAAAGACATCAGCAAACAACGGGATTGTTGTCATTGAAGGCGACCCGGACACCCCGGAAAAGGACGCTGCAAAAGCCGCCACCATGCCGCATGTGCAAGCAGCATTCACTATGGGAAAATACATATGGGGCGGGGTTAAGGCCGAGCCTGGCCCGCTACTCGCTGAGGTGGGTTCACAGGCCCGCCGAGTCATAGGCGGCGACATGACCCGCATCGAGACTATGCTGGTCAGCCAGATGCACACACTGGACGCCATGTTCAACAGCCTTGCCCGGCGAGCAATGGACACCGAAAACGCGGATCACGTCAAAATGTGGCTGACCGCATCGCTCAAGGCGCAAAGGCAATGTGTCCATGCTGCCGAGGCGCTGGCGACCCTCAAAAATCCCGCCGTGTTCGTGGGCAAGCAACAGATCAATCAGGCCACCGGACCCATGCAGGTCAACAATGGGACACCCGCGCCCGTCCCTGTAAAATCAGATCAGGACACCGAACTAAAGGAAATTACCCATGAGCATATCGAACGGCTGGACACCGGAGCGCCGAGCAAGACAGGCCGAGATGATCCGGCAATGGCGACCGTGGGAACAGAGCACCGGACCAGTGACCGAAGCCGGAAAGGCCAAGAGCGCGGCTAATGCCAAGAGCAGCGGAGTGCGTGCCGCTCGGCGAGAGGTGCGGGCAGTCATGGCGCTGATTCGTGAATATGACCGGCAAGAGCGCGAGATCAGGAAGCTGATAAGGCCGTAATCGTGACCGCATGGTGGACGGCAATAGTCAGCACTGATAAGGCTTTGCAGGCCATAGTGAACGCATTGTGACCGCATCGTGACCGCATCGTGAACGGACGCATGAATCCCGCTCATGGTGGGCGAGAGATGCCCCGTAAGGCCCGCAAACACCCCAGAGCCACCAGTTTACACCAGTCTCCCCACAGGACGCAGCACAGGGCACGTATGACCCCTTGGCGGGCGATTCATGGCTAGACGCGGATGCCTTCAAGCTATTGCTGGGAAGGCGGTATAACCGAGTGAAAAAGGCACACGCTGGCGCACCGGTCGGGAACGTCAACGCTGAAAAACAATGGGCTCAATCTGAGCCAATCGTTTTCGTTTCAGAGTGTCCCAAGAGCACCGCCGACCGCCTGGCCGTCGATCTGGACGGAATCAGCACCCGCACCCCGTTTTTCCTTCTGAGGTTAGCCCTGGGTTAGCCCGGAAAAATGAAGGCACCTAGCAAATTGCGCTAAGTGCCTGATTCTTTTGGCTCCCCGGGACAGGCTCGAACTGCCGACCTAGTGATTAACAGTCACCCGCTCTACCGACTGAGCTACCGGGGAAAAGTGCTGCAAATCCTAGCGTTTGATCGTCGCCACGTCAAGTACC
>NZ_JBTRXV010000123.1:0-7702 GCF_054608695.1 Thiomonas sp. | reverse complement strand
TCGAAGCCTGGGCGAAGGCCTTCGATCCGAAGACCCCGGAAAAAACGCTCCTGACCGCCTACCGGCGAGCGGACGTTCTTGAGCTGAACGCCGCCGCGAGGTCGGAGATCTCCGACCTCCTGACCGGGCCCCGGGTCGAAACGACCGTCCGGGATCGGGAGGGAAAATCGGAAGGCAAGCGCGAATTCCAGGCCGGAGACCGACTTTATTTCAAGAAGAACGACCGGAAGATGGGGGTCATGAACGGGGAAACCGGAACCCTGACGAGGATCGATGTGACCGACGACGGGAAGGAGTGTTCCTTCACGGTAAAGATGGATTCCGGGCGGGAGATCCGGTTCGATCCGCGGGACTACGCGCAGATCGACTACGGGTATGCCGTCACGATCCACAAGAGCCAGGGAGAGACCGTCGATTTCTCCTCGAACCTGGTCACGGGAATGGGACTGAATGCCCTCTATGTCCAGTTGACCCGCCACCGGGAGGGGATGCGGATCGTTTTGACGGAGGACCAGATCGACAGGATGGCCCAAAACAGCGGGATCGAGCTTGCGCCCACGGACAAGATGATCGATTTCGCCGAAAAGATGAGGGCCGATCGCCCGGGCCTCGAACTCCCGGAAGAGTGGACCAAGGATTTCGATGTCTGCCGGGAATTTCTCGACAAGCATTCCGGAATCAAACTCGGAGGACGACCGGTACGGGAGGGGGTTGACTGCGGGCTGGAGAAGGTCCAGGCCCTTCTCGCCTCGATCCGGAAAACCGAGAAGATGAACGCCCTGGACTTCGACATTCTCAACGAAAAAGAAAAGAAAGAAGAGCGGAGTTTGGGAAAGGAAGTCCAGGGGAGATCGGAAGGCCGGAGGATGGAGGTTCCCGTCCCGGAGAGGGAACACGGGAAGGAAGAAGGAAGCCGTCCACAAGGCCGGGAATACAAGCGGGAACGCGGCGGCCTGGAAAGGTGATGCCCCCCGCCCGTCCTCTCCAGACTTCCTGAGGGGATTCCCTTCTTCCGGCTTGCGCTTGCGACACGGGGACTCTTGCACCCCAACAGGAAAAGCCCGCACGGCAGGAACCATAAAGTGTCGGGGCGGTCGGGCCTCCCCCCAAGGGAAGGAACTCAGGCGACTCGATCCTGCCCCTTGTGTTTTGGTTACAAGTAATCTATTATTATGACGGACTGCAACACTCCTCAACCCATCGGGAGGGAACGTCATGAGGGAGAAAGCGAAGCGGGGCCGGAAGCCTCAAGGGGAAGAAGCGATGACGAACGCGGAGAAACAGGCGGCCTATCGTGCGCGGATCCGGGAGAACGAGGGAGGGTATTCCGGGAAGGCTCTGTCCCTGATGCTGTCGGGAGACGCGCATCTCGCCCTGGACGTGATCCGGGAGGCACATCCGGACCTGTCCTACAAAGAGATCGTCGAGATGCTTCTGATCAAACGCGCCGAGGAATCGAAGCCGGGATACTTCCGGTTGCCATTTGATTACATGAAACTATAACACCGCTCCGATTAATAACTGATGTGTATTTGGTTCTTGGTCAGAGATTGAATAAGCATGGGAATGTGGGTGAATTTCACCCAATTCCAGCACAAGGAGAATGATCTTCGTTACCATTGAAGCCATGAGCCAATGAATCTTTTCGGCAATCTTTTTAGGTAATGAGTTAGTCATGTTATCTCCTTTGTTTGACGGATTCGAACCGTAGAGCGTCGTTAGTGATGCTGCTAAAAAAATCTATCGTTGTCAATATCACTAAAATCCACTCTCCCACGCTCCCATGCCTACTCACTCTTGATTGTATCATGTAGACAATCGCATCAACCGACATACCGCTTAATTATAGCGTCATGACGTCATGACGCTATAACGCCACGGCGTCAATTTCCAAGTTTCGGCAAGCCTTTCTCAACGAACACCTTCGAGAGCCCCTCAACAGCAAGGGCTTGAATACTTACGCCCTCGGAAACTGCAAGCTGATGAACGCGCTCCCATTCTGATCGAGTCAAGCGAACAGTCAAGGCCACAACGTCCCCCTTGCCACGTCCACGTTCACGGACAGGGTGGGGCACATCATCGCCGCCCTTGCCTTCCTGGTCTACGACAGCTCCTTTACGGGTGAATGCTGCAAGTCCGGTTGCTTTGCTCATTGTATTTGCTCCTTTATCCAGCCCCACAGGGCTCTGATTTCGCTGGCTGCCTTGCCATCACTCTCAAATTCAGTGACAGCCCGGCCACTGGCTATAGCGCGGGCGAATGCCCGTCTGTCGATAATTTCAACTGTCGCAATCGGAAACCCATACTCGGCCAAGAGAGTGCGAGTTTCTGAAATTTCCGGTGATCGGAAAGGGCAAGCGGACAGAACAAACACAGCCGGGACGCCCGCTGCTTTCACAATATCCACGGCGCTACCTATTGCTGCAATATCAAAGGCTGTCGGGCGACACGGAATAACCACAAGATCGACCGCGCACACGATACGAGTTGCATCTGGTGCGGCATGCGGGGCCGTATCGACAATGGCAAGAGTCATCCTCTCCCGCTTCGCCACGTCGAGCACATGCAACAACTCGGCGGCGGCGGCAGTTGCCACAATGGGCGCATCCTGGCTCCGTGTTTCACCCCAAATGGTGGCGCTCTTTTGTGGATCAGTGTCAATGACGACAACCCGTTCGCCAGCCTCATGTGCGGCAACTGCGGTATGAACGGCAAGCGTTGTTTTCCCGCTGCCGCCTTTCTGACTGAGAAAAGCGATCTTCTTCATGGCGTCCTTACGTTATGACGCCGTGACGTCAAGACTTCTTGACGTCACGGCGTCTGTTAGAGCGGAAACACCGCTTTCAACAAAAACCGGCTAAGGCCGAACCATTGGCGGCCATTGCTGCGCCCCATGCAGTACACGCACGACGTACGCGGTATTATCGCCAACCTGGTATATGACGATATATGGCAACCCGCCAAGAACCATTTCCCTCGTTCCGTCGATACGGCCAGATCTTCCCATATTCGGGAACTGGGCCAGAGCGATCACTTGCTCTTTTATTTCGGAGACCACGCGTATGGCTGCAGACAAGTTGTCCTTTCGGATATAGGTAGCAATGGCTCGAATATCGCGCTCAGCTTCCGGGGTAATCTCAACCCGGAAGATCGGCAAGGCTGACCTCCAGTTCATTAAAAAACTCGTTAGCCAGTCGGGTTCTACCTTTTCTCACCGATTTCAGGCCGATTTCGACTTGTTCCCGAAACCATTTATCGTGCGCAACGGCCGCATTGGTACGTTTCATTGCAGCCGCCCGATCCGGTCGGGATGGGCGCTCACTCTCCCCCTGCTCAGGATTCCATGCCTTGGCATCGATTCGTGCATCAAGGATCCCCATTTCGCGCAGCAACAGCATGGCTTTCCGCAGATCCGCAAACGATCTCGGTGCCTTATCGCGTGTTGTAACAAGCACGGCCTCGTCGCCTTTGCAGGTTTCCGCATTCACGTAGAACGCTCCCCCTTCGGCCTTCAATGTCACAGACAGGATACCCCCGGTTTCTACGCTGGACCGGAACTGCTCTAAAGTCATTTCACGCATATCACACCTCGCTTAATCATCATGATCAAGGATCTTATGCTTACTTTGTCCAACGGTCAATGGTTGATTGACGACATTTCATCACATAACGATCGTTGTAATGAAATCCGTTCCGCCAAGCCTCTTCATTCCCTTGGCGGGGTCACCATTTCTTCGGCGGTTTGCGCATGGCATGGAATATCCTCAAAACCTCCAGACACTCTCCCCTGACTCTGTAGGGGATGATGTATGGAAAGTCTGTCATCACCAATTCTCTCGTCCCATGGACCCGACCCGGCCGCCCCATAGACGGATGCCTAGCGAGATGTGCAAGGTTGGTCTCTACGGCCTCTGCGAAGCATCTGGCCGCCGCCTGGCTGTCTTTGGCGATGTAAGACGCTTCCTCATCGAGATTCTGGAGAGCCTTGCGCAGGAACCTAACCTGCAAGATCAATCCATTTGGTCATGACCGCCGCCACTTCGTCGCCCGTTGCAAAGTCCCCCAAATCCGCTTCGGCCAGGGCGGCGTGTGTTTCGGCTATCTGCCATTGCTCCCGGTCGAGATAGCCCTTGATCGCTTCCATGGCGAGCCAGGAACGACTCCGGCCCGTCATCTCCGAAAGCGAATCCAGACTTTTCCGGAGATCTTCCGAAACCCTGATGGTCAATACTGAAGACATGAGCCCCCTCCTTAAAATTCTTGATGACCCAATGTATGGTAACGTATACAAAGAATACATGACGGGGGAATCAGACTCAATCCGATGTCAGAAATTGGTGAACGAGACGCCTCAATTCGTGGCGGTCTATACGCTTAACGCATGATGAAATTTTCGAAATATCAGGATATGATGGGAGAAGAAAAAGGCCAGGTTGTTAAGCCTGGCCAACGCTTGTCGCCGGGTTCAGCCCCGGTGGGAAGCTTGATCCCAACCCTTGAACAGAAGGGCACGACATGAACATCAAAAATACCACGCCCGATCCTTCCAGACAACCTCTTCCCCGCTTTCGGCAAGCGCTGCTCGAACACAATCTCGAAAAGGAAAAAGATCAGGCGACGACTTCCTCGTCCTGTCCGGATCCGTCCGCGGCAGAAACCCTTCCCGTGCCTCCTGTGGCCCCTACGGTGAGATCCTCTCAACCGAATCCGAAGAAGCAACTCTCTCCCGAAAAAAACGGCAAAAAGCCGATCATCCGGAAGGTGTTCGGGCTATCGAGCGGGACGGTCCATCACAGCCGCCTTCCGATCTTTGCCGCGACACGAAGGCCGACAGAAAAAATGATGTGGGTCTGGGAAAATCCCTGGGGGACCGCCGAAGTCACCGGAAAACTCGGCCAGAACCACCGGGACCTGCACGACCTCATCATGACCGAAGGACTGGAATATAAGCAGGGGTTGCAAAGAGAGTTGTATATCACGATCGACCCCTATGAAATCTGGAAGAAGGTGGGGGACACATCCAGTAATCTGGAGTATCTCTACGAACTTTTGGAAGACATGAGGCTCGCGAAAGTCACGATCAGGTACAAAGACGGAGGGGACTCGCTTGGAGGGATCGTCTCCGTGATAGACAGAAAATACAAGGCGATCCCCGGTCCGGGCGGGTGCGTCCTCGAACGATATCTCTGGCAGGTCACGATCTCCCCGCCCTGGATGAAGCTCTACGATACCGAAATCAAGGTGCGTTGTAAGCCGGCACTGGCTCTCATCCTCCGGATGCGGAGCGGCTATAGCCAGGCGATGGCGAGATTATTCCTGACACATAAACAGAACATGACGATGAAGTTTTTCGACGTTCTGAATGCCCTCGGGATCGAGAGGGAGGCTAGGCAGGTCAGGCGAGACGTGAAGCCGGATCTGGATCTGCTGGCCCAAATTGGGATCACCTTCGGACCGGGAGGGACGGTTGGATACGAGAAAAAAGAGGGTCTCGTCTCCTTCGAAGATCCTCGCAGGAGAAAATCCAGCACTGGAGCCAAGTCGTAAAATCGGTGTGTCCCATTAGCGGCAAACTGGGGTGGCGTGTGTCCCATTAGCGGTGGCGTGTGTCCCATTAGCGGTAAACTGGGGTGGCGTGTGTCCCATTAGCGGTGGCGTGTGTCCCATTAGCGGTGGCGTAGATAGTCTTTAGATAATTAAAGACTAGATAACTACCCCCTTCCAAAAAAAGAAGAGGGGGGGGAGTCGTAGTGAATTTTTCATTTTTTTGCCCGGGGAAAAAGCCCCAGGGACAGGGGCTCGGAGCGCAAACGAAGAGGAACACGGTTCGCTTCGCTCCCGTGCCTCTTCGCGTCCAATTTTTATGAGTTTAAAGATTTTCGCTCAGGGAGAAACCAGAGAAAAAAGAACAAACCAGGGATTTTCGTTTTTCCTGTCAGGATTGCAGGGAAGACCGGCACCCGAGTAGACTCTGGTCCGTGTTTTTCTGTTTCAGGGGATCCGGCGCATTTCGGATCCTGGCCCATCACTGATTTCCACCCGAAGGAGTTTCCATGACCAAGACAGAATTGGTAGCATCCGTCTCCGAGTCTTCCCACCTTTCCAAAAAAGACGTCCAGGCGGTTTTGAACGGGGTCCTGGCGGCTATCGGGGATTCCCTGAAAAAAGGGGAAAAAGTGGCCCTCACCGGCTTCGGAACGTTCGAAACCGTGAAAAAAGAGGCTCGTACCGGCCGCAATCCGAGAACCGGAGAGACCCTGGAGATTCCGGCCAGGACCTCTCCCAGGTTTTCTCCCGGAAAGCCTCTTCGCAAGGCCATGAATCTCTTCGAATAAGCCTCGTTCGCGGGAAGGTCCTGCCCGGGATTCAATTAGTTACGAGTATCTTATTGTTTCCCGGGCGGGGACAAAGGTCGGAAGACTGGTCCGGGAGAGCGTCAGGTGTTCTCTCGCAGATACCTGTAAAGGGTTTCCCGGCTGATTCTCACATCTCTGGCCACCTGGGCTTTTTTCTCGCCGGCGTCCACGCGCTTTTTGATCGCGGCGATCTGCTTTCCGGTGAGGGCGCGTTTTCGGCCGGAGTAGACCCCGCGCAGTTTGGCCTGTCCGATTCCCTCCCGCTGCCTCTCCCGCAAAAGGGCGCGCTCGAATTCGGCGAAGGCGCCCATGACGGAGAGCATCAGGTTGGCCATCGGAGAGTCTTCCCCGGTGAAGGTCAGTCCTTCCTTTACGAACTCGATCCGGACGCCGCGTTTTGTCAGGCCGGAGACGAGGCGCCGAAGGTCGTCGAGGTTCCGGGCCAGGCGGTCGAGGCTATGGACGACCACGGTGTCGCCCTCTCTCACGAAGTCGATGAGCCGGTCCAGCTCGGGACGTTTCGTGTCGGCTCCGGAGGCCTTGTCGGTGAAGACCCGGGCGAGCGGGATTCCGTCGAGCTGCCGGTCGGTGTTCTGGTCGAAGCTCGAAACGCGGACATAGCCGATGCGCTGGTCGCTCAAGGGAACTCCCGTGTTTTGAGGGGGGAAAGAAAAAGTGTCACGATAGAGTCTAAGACCCTTGAGGAAGAGTGTCAAACAATGCGAAAAAGGACCCTATTGTGACGCGTTTCGGGCTCTTTGGTTGACGTCAAGTTAGGGTATACTTCAACCTGACATGACTATGCCGGAACACGGTCCGCTTGTTCAGAGTCGGTATCGTTTTGACACTCCCGGTCCTGCTCGTCACGCTGGTGGCTCTGGCCCTGTGCTTGAGCGTATGAGCATCGTATGTACAGGCGCTAATGCAAGCGGCAGTCCAAACTTCTTCAGTCCGTACCACCCAGCCTCGCCCGAGGCTACTTTTCAGCGGAAGAACGGTGCTTGTTGTACGGCATCAATCCGTTGTAGTCGTATGCCAGCCAGAAGGCTATTCATGGAGGAAAGACTTTAGGAAAACGATTGTCATGTTCAGTGCACAGGTGGATTTTTCAAATTTTGAATTCCTGCTGAATTCCTGCTGAAACTTGACAGTAAAAATCCAGCCCACTAGAATAATTCCATGTTGAAAATCTCCGTATCAAGAATGCGATGTCTGCCTGCCTTAATGGTAGGAGCGGTAGTTTTTGCTGTTCTGCTGGGTTCTTTTCAGTCTTGTATCGCAGAAAAAATATTTCCGCAATTTGTGACACACTCCGTTTCTCTGACACAAAGCCATGTGATCTTTCA
>NZ_JBTRXV010000122.1:0-7886 GCF_054608695.1 Thiomonas sp. | reverse complement strand
GTAGGAGATGACGATCTGGAAATCCGGGTGGGCATGCACCAGCTCGCCCTTCTTCTCCAGCGGCAGCACGCGGCGGTTGTCGGTCAGGGGGTGGATGACCACGGTGGTGTCCTGCCGCGCTTCGACCACCTCGTCGAGATAGCAGATGGCGCCGTGGCGCGCGGCAATGGCCAGCGGGCCATCCTGCCAGCGCGTGCCCTGGGCGTCGAGCAGGAAGCGGCCCACCAGATCGGAGGCGGTCATGTCTTCATTGCAGGCCACGGTGATGAGCGGCTTGTTGAGTTTCCATGCCATGTATTCGACGAAGCGGGTCTTGCCGCATCCGGTCGGACCCTTGAGCATCATGGGCATGCGCACCGAATAGGCCGCCTCGAACAAGGCCACCTCATCGGCGACGGGGCGGTAATACGGTTCCTTGGTGATGCGGTATTGGTCGATGATGTTGTCGTTCATCTTGGCTCCTTGCATGGGACGTTTCGATTGATCCACGAATGGCGCGAGCACCATGTGACGGCATAATGGCCTGTTGACGCGCCATACGTGGGCAAACCATTCGCGGGCAAACAAAAGCCCCCCGCGCCCGATTGCGGGCGACGGGGGGCTCGGTACGGGTCACCCGTCGCAGCTTAGACCGTCTTGCCGCGGAAGATCACCATCGACGCGCCTTGGGACTGATTGAAGTTGTTGTAACCAATCAGACGCACGTGGTTGTCGGGGTTGGCCTTGTGGCAGGCTTCGGCTTCGGCCAGGACCTTGTCCACGTCGGTTTCGCCGAACATCGGCAGTTTCCACATATACCAGTAGGAGTCCATCAGGTATTGCGGCTCGATGTGCTCGATGGCCGGGTTCCAGCCTTTTTTCACCAAATACTCGACCTGCTTCTTGATGCTGGCCGCGTTCATCGCGGGCAGGTAGGAGAAGGTCTCGAACTTGCGGCTGGCGGGGTCGCTCAGGCGGCTTTTGTAATCCATCACTTCAGACATTTGATTTCCTTTGAGGTGTTAGGGGGCAGGGCATCGGGCGGACGCGGACTTGCCAGGACTGGATCGAGGCAGCCCCGCACCGTGCCATCGCGATGCCCGAGGCCCGATTACTTGTGGGCGACGTCCAGCTTGTCCACGGTGTCGAACTCGAACTTGATCTCTTTCCACGTTTCCATGGCGATCTTCAGTTCCGGGCTATGGGCAGCGGCAGCCGCGAGAATCTCCTTGCCTTCCTTCTCGATGGCGCGGCCCTGGTTGCGGGCTTCCACGCAGGCTTCCAGCGCGACGCGGTTGGCGGCGGCGCCGGCGGCGTTGCCCCAGGGGTGGCCGAGCGTGCCGCCGCCGAACTGCAGCACGGAGTCGTCGCCGAAGATGGAAACCAGCGCGGGCATGTGCCAGACGTGAATGCCGCCGGAAGCCACCGGGATCACGCCGGGCATGGAGCCCCAGTCCTGGTCGAAGAAGATGCCGCGGCTGCGGTCTTCCTTGATGAACTCGTCGCGCATGATGTCGATCCAGCCCAGGGTCGCTTCGCGGTCGCCTTCGAGCTTGCCGACGACGGTGCCGGAGTGCAGGTGGTCGCCGCCCGACAGACGCAGCACCTTGGTGAGCACGCGAAAGTGAATGCCGTGGTGCGGGTTGCGGTCGAGCACGGCGTGCATGGCGCGGTGGATGTGCAGCAGCATGCCGTTGTCGCGGCACCAGTTGGCCAGGCCGGTGTTGGCCGTCAGGCCGCCGGTGAGGTAGTCGTGCATGATGATGGGCGCGCCGATTTCCTTGGCGAACTCGGCACGCTTGTACATCTCTTCCGGCGTGGGGGCGGTCACGTTCAGGTAGTGGCCCTTGCGCTCGCCGGTCTCACGCTCGGCCTTGAGGGTGGCTTCGTGCACGAAGGAAAAACGGTCGCGCCAACGCATGAAGGGCTGGCTGTTGACGTTCTCGTCGTCCTTGGTGAAGTCCAGGCCGCCGCGCAGGCACTCGTACACGGCGCGGCCGTAGTTCTTGGCCGACAGGCCCAGCTTGGGCTTGATGGTGCAGCCCAGCAACGGGCGGCCGTACTTGTTCATCTTGTCGCGCTCGACCTGGATGCCGTTGGGCGGGCCGCCGCAGGTCTTCACGTAGGCGATGGGGAAGCGCACGTCTTCCAGGCGCAGGGCGCGCAGGGCCTTGAAGCCGAACACGTTGCCGACCAGCGAGGTCAGCACGTTGACCACGGAGCCTTCTTCGAACAGGTCGATCGGGTAGGCCACGAAGGCGTAGAAGCAGGTGTCGTCGCCGGGCACGTCTTCGATGCGGTAGGCGCGGCCCTTGTAATAGTCGAGGTCGGTCAGCAGGTCGGTCCACACCGTGGTCCAGGTGCCGGTGGACGACTCGGCGGCCACGGCAGCGGCCACTTCCTCGCGGTCCACGCCCGGCTGCGGGGTGATCTTGAAGCACGCCAGAATGTCGGTGTCCTTCGGGGTGTAATTCGGTTCCCAGTAAGTCTGCCGGTACTCTTTCACCCCGGCGTTGTAGGTTTTAGTGGCCATTGAAAACTCCTTGCATGATTGAAACGAGGGCCTTCCCGACACGTGTGAGATGGCATGGTGCCCGGACGAGCAAACGAACTGTAGTCGGCTTTGGCGGCAAAAAATAATTGTTTTTACACCGCGCTATCATAGATAGCAATCTATGTTGAATATTGCATCGCAGCAATCCTATCTATGCGACACGCCACCCTGCGCCAGTTCAAAGTGTTCGAGTCCATTGCTCGCCTGCGCAGCGTCACGCGCGCCGCCGAGGAACTGCACCTGACCCAGCCCACGGTGTCCATCCAGCTCAAGCAACTGTCCGAAATCGTCGGCCTGCCGCTGCTGGAACAGGTGGGCAAAAAACTGTACCTGACCGATGCGGGGCAGGATCTGTTGAAGGTCTGCCAGACCATGTTCGACAACCTGGCCCGGTTCGAGATGGTCGTGTCCGACTTCAAAGGCACGAAGGCCGGGCGGCTGCGCCTGTCGGTCATCACCACCGCGCAATACTTCATTCCCCGCCTGCTCGGGCGCTTTTTCGAGCGCTACCCCGGCATCGAGGTCTCACTGGAAGTCACCAACCGCGGCAAGGTGCTGCAGCGCCTGAGCGACAACGCCGACGATCTGTACGTGCTGGGCCAGCCGCCCGAGCACATGGATGTGCGCGCCGAAGCGTTTCTCGACAACCCGCTGGTGGTGGTGGCGCCGCACGAGCACCCGCTGGCACTGGAGCGCAACATCACCCTGCCCCGTTTGGCGCAAGAGTTCTTCCTCATTCGCGAGCCCGGTTCGGGCACAAGGCTGGCGGCCGAAAATCACTTCAAGGATCACGGCCTGGCGCTCAAAGTGCGCATGGAACTCGGCAGCAACGAAGCCATCAAGCTGGCCGTGGCGGGCGGTTTGGGGCTTGCGGTGCTTTCCGCCCATACCCTGGCGCTGGAGAAGAACAGCGACGAGATCACGGTGCTGGACGTGCAGGGCTTCCCCATTCGCCGCCAGTGGTATGTGCTGCGCCCGGCCGACAAGCAGCTTTCCGTGGTGGCGCAAACCTTCCTGGATTTCATGCTGGCCGAAAGTCAGGCCATGGCACGAAGCTACCTGCCGCAGATTCCCGCCTTCATGCCGCCCGAGTCTGGAATCAAAGTGAAGGCGCCGGCAAAGTCCAAGCCGCAACGGTCGCCCTAGGCGGCCGTTGCGCAAAGCACTGACCGCGAAGCGCGGCTTCAGCCCGTCTGGCGCAAACCGTGCAGTGCGTGGGCGTATTGCGTGGTCACTTTGTGCGGCTCGCGCACATTGAACCCCAGGTCGCGCAGCAGGCCGTCCTTCAAGCCATAGACGCAGGCATGCACCGTCAGTCGCTGGTTTCGCCCCCAGGCATCCTGCAGCACGGTGCTGCGGCAGACATTGTGGGCCTGCTCCAGGGCGTTGAGCTCGCACAGCCGGTCGTGCCGGGCCTGCGCGTCGGGCAGGCTGTCGAGCAAGGCCAGGTGGCGCTCCATCACGTCACCCACGTGGCCCAGCCAATTGTCGGCCAGGCCCACCCGCGTGTTGTCCAGCACCGCCCGGATGCCCGAGCAGCCGTAATGCCCCACCACCAGGATGTGCTCGACATGCAGAATGTCGACCGCGAACTGCAGCGTGGACAGGGCGTTGAGGTCCGAATGCGGCACCACATTGGCCACGTTGCGATGCACGAACACCTCACCCGGCGCCAGGTCGATGACCTCGTTGGCAGGAACCCGTGAATCCGAACAACCCACCCAGAAATACTTGGGCGCCTGCTGCTGTGCCAGAGATTGGAAAAAGCCCGGCTTGCTGCTGTTGGTTCGCTCCACCCAGCGCTGGTTGTTGTCGAACAGCAGGGCGTAGTCGGGGTCTTGGGATGATGGCATGGCTAGGGCTTGTGCGGTCGCACCAGCGCGGGCTCGCGCTGGCAATGAACATCCTAGCCCAGGCCGACTCCCTGGAATTGCACCGGATTTACAGCGCCAGTCGCCCGCTCAGGGTCTGCCACCACATGACCCAGTCACCCATCAAGCTGTAGACGGGTCGCTTGAATGAAGCCGGGCGGTTGTGCTCGAAAAAATAATGGCCGACCCAGGCGAAGCCGTAGCCGCAAACCACGCCGGCCAGCAGCCACCAGGGGTTGCCGGTGAACACCAGGAAGAACAGGCAGATCAGCGCAAGTGTGGAGCCGGTGAAATGCAGCCGCCGGCACACCGGGTTGCGGTGCTCGGCCAAGTAGAGCGGATAGAACTCGGCGAAGGTCTTGCACTGCGCCAAGCGCGCAGGGTTGGGTGCGGCGATGGGGCCGTTGGCTTGATGACGGGCACGCATGGCAAGCTTCCTCCATCAGGACTGCGGGCGGAATGCCCACGACAAGCATAGGCCGAAACGGGCGAATTGCATGGCCGGATGCCCGTTGCGCCGCGTCATGCCGCGATGCAAAGCCGCTGCCGTGCAGCGCGGTATTCCTGGCCGAGCTTGGCCACGAGTTCGGCTGCCGGCAAGACGCGGTCGATGGCGCCGATGCCCTGGCCGCAGCCCCAGATGTCTTTCCACGCCTTGGCACCACCGATGGCCGATGCGAAATCCATCTTGCTCGGGTCGCCTTCCGGCAGGTGGTCGGGGTCCATGCCCGCGGCGACAATCGAGCCGCGCAGATAGTTGCCGTGAATGCCGGTGAAAAGGTTGGAGTAGACGATGTCCTGCGCCGCACCCTGCACGATCATCCGCTTGTAGGCATCCGGCGCCCGCGCCTCCTCGGTAGCGATGAAGGCGCTGCCGACATAAGCCAGATCCGCCCCCATGGCCTGCGCCGCCAGCACCGCGTCGCCACGGGCGATGGCACCCGCGAGCACCAGCAGACCGTCGAACCAAGCCCGCGTTTCCTGCACCAGGGCGAAGGGCGACTGCACGCCCGCATGTCCGCCCGCGCCGGTGGCCACGAGGATGAGCCCGTCCGCTCCCTTCTTGATGGCCTTGTGCGCGAAGGCCTGGTTGATGACGTCGTGCAGCACGATGCCGCCCCAGGCATGCACGCCCTGGTTCACCTCGGGCCGCGCACCCAGCGAGGTGATGACGATGGGCACGCGGTACTTGGCGCAGGCCATCATGTCGTGCTCCAGCCGGTCGTTGCTGCGGTGGACGATCTGGTTCACCGCGAACGGCGCGGCGGGCTGGTCCGGATGGGTCTTGTCCCACGCCGCCAGCGCCTCGGTGATCTCGGCCAGCCACGCATCGAGTTGCGAGGCGGGCCGGGCGTTGAGCGCCGGAAAGCTGCCGACGATGCCGGCCGTGCACTGCGCAATCACCAGCTTGGGGTTGGAGATGATGAACAGCGGCGAACCGATGACCGGCAGGCGAAGCGTGGATAAAACGGCGGGCAGCGCCATGGTCAGAACGCCTCCACAGGCAAGGCCATCACGCTGTCCGCGCCCTGCAGCACTGCGTCTTGCAGTGCGCCGCAGCGCGGCAGGATGTGGGCGCAATAGAAAGCTGCCGTGCTGCGCTTGGCTTGGGCAAAAGCGGCATCTTCACTAGGCAGATGGGCCGTGGCCAGCCAGCTTTGCGCCAGTTGCCAGCCCGCCATCAAAATGCCCGCCAGCATGAGATACGACACGCTGCCCGCGTAGGCGGCGTTGGGGTTGGACTTGCCGTTGGCGGCGATGAACTGCACAACCTGCTCGTAGGCCGCGCGTGCGGTGGCGAGTTGCGCGGCCATGGCGCTGGCCTGGGCGTCGCCCGTGGCCTTGAGCGCTTCTTCGGTCTGCCCCACACGGCGCGCGAAGTTCAGCGCCAACGCGCCGGCATCGCGCACGGTTTTGCGCCCCACCAGGTCGTTGGCCTGAATCGCCGTGGTGCCTTCGTAAATGGTGAGGATGCGCGCATCGCGGTAAAACTGGGCCGCGCCGGTTTCCTCGATGAAGCCCATGCCGCCGTGCACCTGCACCCCGAGGCTGGCCACCTCGATGCTCATTTCGGTGGAGAAGCCCTTGACCAGCGGCACGAGGAATTCATACGCGGCCTCGTGCGCTGCGCGTTGGTGCGCGTCGGCGTGGGCGCGGCCCACGTCGTGCAGGCTGGCCGCCACCAGGGCCAGCGCGCGCGCACCTTCGGTGAGGGCGCGCATGGTCATGAGCATGCGGCGCACGTCCGGGTGATGGATGATGGCGACGGACTGCGCCGCGCTGCCATCCACCGGGCGCGACTGCACGCGATCCTTCGCATAAGCCGCCGCCTTTTGATAGGCAACCTCCGCCACCGCGATGCCCTGCAGGCCCACGGCGTAGCGCGCGGCGTTCATCATGATGAACATGTATTCCAGGCCGCGATTGGCCTCGCCGATCAACTCCCCCAATGCCCCCTCGCCCACCGCGCCCTTGCCGTCGCCAAACACCAGCACGGCGGTCGGGCTGGCCTTGATGCCGAGCTTGTGTTCGATGGAGGCGCACCACACATCGTTGCGCCGCCCGTCAGCAAGCACCTTGGGCACGATGAACAGCGAAATGCCTTTGACCCCAGCAGGGGCGTCGGGCAGGCGGGCAAGCACCAGATGGACGATGTTCTCGGCCATGTCGTGCTCGCCATAGGTGATGTAGATCTTCTGGCCGAAGAGGCGGTAGCTGCCGTCGCCCTGCGGTTCGGCGCGGGTGCGCACCAGCGCAAGATCGGAGCCTGCCTGCGGCTCGGTCAGGTTCATGGTGCCGGTCCACTCGCCGGAAATCAGCTTCGGGATGTAGCGCTGTTTTTGATCGTCCGAACCCGCGGTGAGCAGGGCTTCGATCGCACCGTCGGACAACAACGGGCAGAGCGCGAAGCTCAGATTGGCGCTGTTGAGCATTTCGGTGCAGGCCGCGGAAATGCTCTTGGGCAGACCCTGGCCGCTGAACTCCGCCGGATGCTGCAAGCCTTGCCAGCCACCCTCGGCGTACTGCTTGAACGCCTGCTTGAAGCCCGGCGTGGTGGTCACCACGCCGTCCTTCCATGCGCTGGGCTGCAGGTCGCCCGCGCGGTTCAGCGGCGCGACCACGTCCTGGTTGAACCTGGCGCACTCCTCCAGCACGGCACGGGCGGTGTCGGGCGTGGCGTCCTCGAAGCCGGGCAGTTTGGCGATGGAATCAAGGCCCGCGAGATGTTCGAGGTCGAACATCATGTCGCGGACGGGGGCGGTGTAGCTCATGCGAGTCTCCGGCTTGGGGCGTAGTTTTGGTTGGGCCATCTGCGCGGCCTCTGCTGTTCGTGAACGCGCTCGATGCGTCAAATTTGTTTGACCATTTCCGGCACGGCGGTGAACAGATCGGCCACCAGGCCGTAGTCGGCCACGCCGAAAATCGGCGCCTCTTCATCCTTGTTGATGGCGACGATGACCTTGCTGTCCTTCATCCCCGCC
>NZ_JBTRXV010000121.1:0-7971 GCF_054608695.1 Thiomonas sp. | reverse complement strand
CGGAGGAGCAGTCCACCGGCATGCAGCAGATCAATCAGGCCGTCTCTCAGCTCAATGCCGTCACGCAGCAAAACGCCTCGGCCTCCGAAGAACTCGCCGCAACCGCCGAAGAAATGAACGCCCAGGCGCAACAACTCCAGGACGCCGTCTCAGTGTTCACCCTCGCCGCGGAAAATTGATATGCACATGGACAAGGAGGAACTCACGATGCCAAGCGCCGCCCCCAAAGTGGAACCGCCCACAGCGAATGCGGTACCCATCGATCTGCGCCAAGCTTGCATTGCACAGCTGCCAGAGGCCGCGCAATGGTTCCACGACACGGTTCGCGATTTTGTCGACCATGTGACCGACAGCGCCACCGACGTGGCCTACACCATCGCCCGCATCCGTTTCGACTCCAAGACTGCGCAGGCGCAGAGCCAGACGCATGCGCAGCAGCAGACCGAGCGCATCGCGAGTGTCGGCCAGGAACTGGGATCCGTGCTGCAGGGTATCGAAGGCATTCTGGTCCAGGTCCAGAAGGTCGATGCCGAGGCGGCGCGCATCGACCAACTCGCCGCCCAAGGTTCGAGCCAGAGCGTGGGCATGCGCGCGATGTTCGCCGAACTGGTGGAGCACAACGCGCGCAACCGCGCCGAAATCCAGACGCTGCAGCAGCAGTTCGTTGGTGTGGTGCAGCAGATGGGCATGATTCGCGACATCGCGCAAAAAACCAATCTGCTCGCACTCAACGCCAACATCGAGGCGGCGCGCGTGGGCGAGGCCGGGCGTGGCTTCGCCGTGGTGGCCGAGGAAATCCGCAAGCTCGCGCAGACGGCCGAAAAATCGGTTGGCAACATCGGCCAAGCGGTCGGCGTGATCGACAAATCGCTTCAGACGGTGGGCCAGGCCACCGAGCAATTTTCGGCTCGCATGCAGGCCAACCAAGCGCAGGTGCAGGCCATTGCCGCGCATTTCGGCGACATCGCCGGCGGCGTCAACACCGTGGCCAAGGAAGCCGCCGCCACGTCGACGGCCATCACTGGGCAGGCGCAGCAATTGCGCGGGCTGGATGCCGACTTCAACACCATGGCCGCGCAGGTTCGCAACCATGCGAGCGAAACCGTGCAGACCTCCACCCGCATCGCCGAGGCACTGGAACTGGCTCTGAACAAGAGTCAGCGCCTGTTCGAGTCGGCCACGCTGTTCCGCACCGATTCGCAGGCCAGCCGCGTGCTCGGCCATCTCGATCAGGTGGTCGGTGAAATCGGCTCCCGCCTGCATCAGGCGATGGAACGTGGCGAAATCTCGGAAAGCGACTTCTTCGACGAGAGCTACCAGCCAGTCTCTGGAACCGATCCGCAGAAATACACGACCCGCTTCACCGCCTGGGTCAAGCGCGAGATCCAGCCGATCGAAGACCGCTACCTCGCCTTGTCCGACCAGTACAAGTACGTGCTGCTCGTCGATCGCAACGGCTATGCCGCGGCGCACAACTCCATCTACGACCAGGCGCTCACAGGTGACCCGAAGAAAGACCTTGCAGGCAACCGCTCCATGCGCCTCTTCAACGATCCAGTGGGCCTGGCGGCGGCACGCAACCGACAAGACTTCCTGCTCCAGGTTTATGCCCGCGACACCGGGGAAATCATGCGCGAACTCTCGAGCCCGGTGATGCTTGCCGGTCAACACTGGGGCGCGGTGCGGTTCGCCTTCGTTTGATCCAGCCTCGACCCATCATGAACACCACCTCGACCGGCCTCATGCCCCAGCCCCTACGCAAGCTCCTCTCGCGCCTGCTGCCGCGCCGGTTCCAGCAGCTTGACCGCGCCGCGTTTTCGCAAGCCGGCGTGATGGATCGCCGCACCATCATGCTGCCGATGATCGGTGACCAGCAGGGCAAAAGCTATTACGAGGTCGCCGAGATGTGGCAGCGTGAGCGCCTGCGCGCCAAAAAGCATCTGCAGGAAATCCTCGATGGCACAACCGACTTTGGCGACCCCGACCATGCTGCCAGTTCCTTCGCCTGTGAGGTGGGCATCTGGCTGCGCTTCGTCGACCTTCCCGGCCTGGCCGAAACCCTCGACGATGTGCGCATGTGGCATGACCACTGGCACCAGGAACTCGCCCGCCTCATCGACCTGGCCAATGAGGGGCGGCGCCTGCTGGTGGAGGAATCGTTGAAGCCCGGCCGTGGCTCCTGGGCCTACGCCAGCAGGCGCGTGAGCCTGTTGCTCGATGCGCTGTGGGTGCAGAAGGCACCCATTGCACTCAAGCTGCAACGGCAAGGCGATGCTGGTGCCTGGATCGATGCTGCACTGCTGCAGGAACACGAACAAGGCGCACGCCTGACCGTATCACTGGAAACACGACTACCCGCTGGAAACCAGGTGACCGTGCTCGAGGCCGCCAAGCCCGACTCCCCCCAGCGTGCTTATCGCGTCAAGCTCTGCCGTCCCGGCCAACGCGGGCTGCAGGACGAAGGCGTGTTCATCGCCTACCTGGAAGCCTGATCCGTGGTCGGCAAGCATCAGGAAACCAGGAAAAACGTGAAGCATCGCACGAATCCGCGCTGAAACCAGCGCTCCGCTGGCCTCGTCAGTGAAGTGCGATGCTGTAATGCCGACAAATGCCCTCACTGCGCCCGAGTCCTCCCCTCATGCCCGTCACGGTCCCACGCCCCAAGGAACTGCGCCGACTTCGCACCTTGGTGCTGTGGGTCAACGTCATCCTCGCGCTTGCTCTGGCCGCATTCCTGGGCTGGCGCTTCGGCGACATCGAGACCACCACCGGCAATGTGCTCGGCGCGCAGTCGGCCTTCTGGTCCGATGCGATGAACCAGCGCTACGCCAGCATCCAGACCGTCTGCAACGTCACACGCGAGAAACTCGGTGCTCACCCCAGTCTTTGGAACAAGCCCGAAGCAGCCCAGCCTTGGATCGATGGCTTCCTGCCCCAATTGCCTTTCGTCAGCAGCATTCAACTCATCTCCGCGCAAGGTCGCATTGCCGCGTCCACCAAGGCGGGCGCCCAAGGCAAGGACGTTGCGGATGCCATGGACGCAAAGCGCGAACTGCAGACTGCACTGTCGAAGAGTGGCAAGCTGGAGATCGGGCGCGCCGCGTTCGCCCCCGAATTCGGCGGCCATCTCGTCACCCCAGTGCGCTGCGCCGTTCCCGGGCCCGCGTCAAACGAGTTCGGTGTACTCAGCTTCGCCGTTCAGACCCAGGATTTGCTGCAATCCTTGCGCGCCGGCATGGGCGCGGCCAATGGAAACCCGCCCGTGCCTGCCGTCGGCCTGATACGCGACGACGGATTCCTGCTGGCCCGCCTGCCCCCTACCGCACTGAGCACTGCACGCGAGGCGTCCAACAAGCCCTCGCGCGGGGTGTTGGCCAGAGAACTCGCCGCGCACCCGCAGGCCAAGCAAGGGGTCATCTCCGGCTGGGTGCCATCGGCCAACGCCCATTTCGTCGTCGCCTGGGAGCGGCTCGCTGGCCGCCAGGTCACGGCCTTCGTCAGCCTGCCTCGCAGCGTCGTGGTCACAAAATGGGCCCTGCAGGCCGCGCCGATGCTCCTCGGCTGGTTGATCCTGCTGGCCATGCAGGCCGTGGGCTGGCGCTGGGTCAGCCGTCTGCATGGGCGCCAGCATCGCCTGATGCGCTTCAACGCCGCGCTGGCGGCGTTGAGCCAGATTGCTGCGCAGGCCAAGTCGGAACAAGAGCTTTTCGATGCTGCATGCGATATCGCCGTGAACCAGGCCGGCATGGTGCTCGCCTGGGTTGGGTGCCCCGACGCGGAAGACAGGTTCGTGGCTCAAGCCGTGGCCGGCGTCGCGGAGTATCTGGACGGCCAGGTGATTTCCTGCGATGCCACGACACCTGCCGGCCGCGGGCCGTCCGGGACGGCGTGGCGGGATGCCAAACCCCAATTTTCCTGGACATATGACGATGCGCGTCTTCAACCCTGGGCCGACCGGGCGCAGAGCTTCGGCATCAGGAGTATTGCCTCATTGCCGATCCGGGTATCAGGCCAGGTCCGCGCATTGTTCAGCGTGTACCACTCTGTTCGCGGCGGTTTCGAAGACACCTTGCGGCAACTTCTCGGACAGATGGCCCTCGAACTCGGCCGCGGCCTTGAGCGCCTGGCGATCCAAGCCGCTGAGCGTACCGAGCGCGAAAGCCGTGAACGCCAGCAGGAAATCCTGCGTGCGATCCTGGCCGAGATCGACACCCTGATCGCAGCGCGCAGCGAGGCTGAGTTGCTGGTGTCGGCCTGTACCCGGCTGCTTGAAACAGGCATGTTTGCCGCCGCCTGGGTTGGACAGCCCGACGCGCAGAACCGCATCAAGCTTCTCGCCGCGGCGGGTAACGGCGCCGAGGTGCTGGCCGACGCCGAACCGCTGACGCTGCAATCGGCCACGGCGCTGCAACAGGCGTGGCAGACTCAGGCGCTGGCTTTGGAAGCATCCGCCGCGTCTCCCCTGCTCACGCCCTGGCAGGCGTATGGCGTGCCCGAGTGGGCCCAGGGCGCTGTCGTGCTGGCCATACGCCGGGGTGACGAGCCATGGGCACTGCTCGTGCTGGTTGCGCAAAACCGCGACGATTTCGACGATGCCTTGCTCCCGATGCTGCGGCGTGTGCCGGAGCTGCTCGGCCGCGCGTTGGCGGAGCTCGACCTCAAGGTTCAACTCAAGTCCGAGCAATCACGTCAGGCCTATCTCGCGCGGCACGACGCGCTCACCAGCTTGCCCAATCGCCTGGCGCTGGAAACCCATCTGCCACTGGCAATGGCGCGCGCACGGCGCCACGGTAGCCTGCTCGCCGTCGGGCTGATGGACTTGGACGACTTCAAGCCTGTGAACGACACCTGGGGGCATCCGGCCGGCGACGAGTTGCTGCGCCAGCTTGGCCAGCGCCTCAAAGCCGCCGTGCGCGAAACCGACCTCGTCGCACGCCTTGGCGGGGACGAATTCGTCGTCGTGCTCGAGGGACTGGCGCGCGAAAGCGATCTTCCCATGCTGCTCGACCGCCTGCATGGCGCCGTCGAGACGCCGTTCGATCTCGGCGAGAACAGACAGGCGCAGGTCGGCATGAGCATGGGACTGACGCTGTATCCGGCCGACGAGTCCGAACCCGATCTGCTGCTGCGCCACGCCGACGCCGCACTCTATTCCAGTAAGGCCCACAAGGGCGATCGCTCAACCTGGTGGTTGCGCTGGAGCGAACCTGGTGTTGATGACAGCGCCACCATCGCCACGCTGCGGACCCTCGACCCCTACGGCTACGAGGTCCGCCGCCTGTTCATGCTGGCGCAGGACGCGGTGGCGCAGACCGCAGACGCTTTCGTCGCGCAGTTCCACGCTCGCCTGGAAAGCGAGCCGCAGTTCGCCCGCATCCTGCATTGGCTGAGCACCGAAGAGCTTGCGAGACTCAGGCGCCGGCAAGCCAGCCACCTGCGCCACATCATGACTCCGGGTCTGCGTGAGATCGAGCACCGCCAAGCGGCGGCGCATATCGCCTGCCAGAATGCTTTGGCCGGGGTTGCGGTCGACACCCTGGTCAGCAGCCTGGGCTGGTATTTGCAGCAATTGCAGGAACTCGCCGCCAATCTTCCCGGACGCGCACGTGACCGCCAGCAGCTCGCCCACGTCATTTCCGCCCGCATGCAAGTCGAACTCGAAGCCCAAACAGGCGCTGCACGAGACGTGAACGAGCATTACCAGCTCGCACTCGTGGCGCTCGAGCACATGCTGCAGGACGCCACACAATGGGCCGACATCGTGCGCACCGCGTTGGACACCGTGGTTGAGCTGCCGGGCATGAAAGCCGCTGTGCTGTTCCAGCCCGACGCCGATGGCCATTTCGTGCCCGAATTCACCGCCGGTCGTTTCGACGCCTACTTGCAGGCGATCGCCGATCGCGGCATCGCTCCGCCGGTTCTCGACGAACACGACAGCTCCGGCAACACACCGCACCCGCGCTGCTGGCGCAGCGAGCACATCGAGACCAACGCGAGTTATGTCACAGACGCACGTATGACCCCCTGGCGCGACGCCGCGCACTCCATCGGCATCCGCAGTTCCGCCGCGATCCCCGTGAAGGATGCGCGCGGCCGCATGCTCGGCGTATTCGGGTTGTACGGCGGCATGCCTGGCATGTTCGAAGCGCCCGACATGCGCCGCTTCATGCAGGCGCTGGAATTGCTGTTCGAACGTGCCTCGCGCGGCCTGCACGCCGGCGACGCCACAGCGTTGCCGGCGGAGGAACGCCGCGCCTGGCGCGCACGGCTGTTCAACGGCGGCCTGGACATGTTCGTGCAACCCATCGTCGACCTGCGCAGCGGCAAGCCCGAGAAAGTCGAGGCGCTGGCTCGCCTGCGCCTCGAAGACGGGCGCATCATCACGCCGGGTCAGTTTCTTCCCTGGTTCGGTGCAGCCGAACTCATCCGCCTGTTCACCCTCGGCCTGGAACAGACCCTGGGCCACCTACGGGCCTGGGATGCAATGGGCCTGCGCCTGGACGCCTCGATCAACCTGCCACCCGAGGTTTTGCTGCAGCCCGATTGCGCGCACTGGGTGCGGCAGACCCTGGAGCGTTTTGCCATTTCGCCGGCGCGGCTGCAACTCGAAATCCTTGAAGACGCGGAGTTCCAGGACGTCGGCCTGCGCGACGTCGCGGTGCACGCGCTGGCCGCGCTCGGCGTGCATCTGGTGATGGACGACCTCGGCTCGGGCTACTCCAGCCTGCTGCGCCTGCGCACCTTGCCCTTCCACGTCGTGAAAATCGACCAGGGCCTGGTGCGCGAAGCCGGGCGCGACCCCGAGCGCGTCGTGCGCTTCATCGGCTCGCTGGTCCGCATGGCGCACAGCCTCGGCCTGAGCGTGGTGGTCGAGGGCCTGGAAACGCCCGAACTGGTGGAGGTCGCCGCCGTGCTCGACGCGGAGGCGGGTCAAGGGTTTGCGTTCGCGCAGCCCATGCCAGCGGCCGACCTGCATGCCTGGATGACCCGATTCGGCACCGGCTTGCGCGCCGATATCGACGTACGCCATCCACGTACTCCGCTCGGACGCCTGGCCCGGCAATGGGTGCTCGAAGGCAACAGCGCCGTGGTCGAACACGGCCATCGCGCCCCGGCCGCCAATGACGTCGTGTCCGAGGAGATCGGGTCGTGAGCGGCAAGCCCCAGGATCCCACCAACAAGCTGGTCGACGTCGACTGGGACGACCCGCGGTTGCAGGAATTGCTGAAAAAGACCCAAGGCCTGCGCCTGGACAACCGCGGCACCTTCCAGCCGCGGCGCATTCTGCTGCGCCGTGGCTGGCACGATGGTGCAACCGCGGAAACTGCGACGCTGGCCGCCGAACACACTGACGGGCGCCTCACTCTGATCACCGATTTTCCGCTCGAGCGCGGCGACCCGGTGATGATCGACAAAAACGCCGCCGCCGTCGCGCACCCCCAGCACATCCTCGCCGAGGTCACCGACTGCCGACGCGGCAGCCGCCCCGAGGATGACGGGCACCGTGTGTTCGTCATCACCTTGCTGAGCCACAAAAACCAAAGATGGCTGCGATGACCGCCACCGCAACGTTCGATCTGCTCGACCTTCCCACCCGAATCCTCAACGATCTTGCCGCTGGCTCGGCTATCGAGGACCTTGCCGCGACCCTGTGCCGGCTGACCGAGGCGCATGCTCCCGGCCACATCGCCAGCATCATGCAGATGGGTGAAGACGGTGCGTCTGCGGCGTTGTCAGGCTTGGCAAGGGGAATCACCCTTGCCTGCGCCCTCCGCCTTGCAGCCACCTCCGTCTGGTGGCAACGCGGGCGCAGCACTGGCGTGAACAGGCCCTAGTCTTACTGCGTTGCTTCATTGGGCCGTCTCGAGCTCTCAGGCAGAGCAAGGGCATCGAGGCAGGCTGCGAGCCAGAAGCGAGCCGATGCGCAGCCGCAAGGTGGTGATCGAGGATGGGACATGGCGCTGCATGCGC
>NZ_JBTRXV010000120.1:0-8024 GCF_054608695.1 Thiomonas sp. | reverse complement strand
AAGGCCTCTACTACGCATGCTTCAAGAAATGACGTGTCACTACAGCGCCCAGGACGAAAACGAACCTAAGGTCTTGTCATGACAGGACTTCTGACCGAAATCGTCGCTCGGGGACGTCGAACTTGGGAGGCCCAGGCGGTCGCAGGTCAGCAGCACCTGGGTGAACAGGCTGTGGATCTCATCGCCGAGCTCGCGCACGAACTTGGCGATGTGGGTGTAGCTCGGTTGGCTGTCGCCGCTGATGGCGATGCATTGCACGTGGTGCAGGCAGGCCGCTTCGATGCGCCGGCTGCTGATCAGGCCGCCGCTGTAGGCCAGCAGCACGATCTTGAGCATCACTCGGGGGTCGTAAGCGCTGGCGCCGGTCTCGTCGTTGCGAAAGCGGGTGTCCAGAACACTGCAATCAAGTTCATGATCGACCAGGTGATCGAGTGCGAGTTCAAAGCTGCCGGGAGGGATCTGCTCGCTCAGCACCACTGGCAAGAGCCGGGGGTTGCGGTCAATCGGCTTGTATCGGGCCATGTCTTGCTCTCCTGCTTTGAGCGTTTCGACATCGACTCTTCTATTGCCTGTTCGTTCCGGATCAATGGGGGTTTTTGCACAGCCTCAACATTTGAATTCACCAGCCTGCGCGGCTTTTTGCGCAGGTCCGGTTGACTACCGGGTTGGGCACCTTGTCAGCCGTGACTGGCCTCGGCATGCAACTTCAACCCAAGTGCCCCGATGACCTTGAGGATGGTGTCGAAGCTAGGGCTACGCTCGCCGGAAAGCGCCTTGTAAAGGCTTTCTCGGGACAGTCCGGCATCTCGCGCTACCTGAGCCATGCCCTTGGCGCGGGCAATATCGCCGAGCGCTTTAGCAATGAATACGGCATCCCCGTCGGCTTCCTCAAGGCAGGCTTCAAGATAAGCAGCCATTTCCTCGGGGCTTCTGAGGTGTTCGGCGACGTCATAGCGAGTGGTAACGGTCTTAGTCATGGCGGCTACTCCGAAAGATTACGTGCGAGGCGCAAGGCGGCCTTGATGTCCTTGGCTTGGGTACTCTTGTCCCCACCAGCCAGCAGAATAATCAGCTCTCGCCCTCGCTTCTTGAAATACACCCGGTAACCGGGGCCGTAGTTGATTCGCAACTCTGAGACACCTTCGCCAACCGGTTCGGCATCTCCAGGATTTCCAGCGGCGAGCCGTTCGATCCTTGCTTGGATGCGCGCTCTCGCCTGGAGGTCGCGCAAGTCGTCGAGCCATTGAGCGAAAAGGTCTGTCTTGCGAATTTCGATCATGAAGTCACTGTAGCCGTGCGGCTACATATTGTCAATGCCATGCGCGCCATCCTGAGGTGCCCAACGTTTGAATTCACCGGCCTGCGCGGCTTTTGGCGCAGGTCCGGTGGAATGATGGGTTGGGCGTTTAGTAAGTGGGGCGTTCATACAATGTGGAAGAGGCCCTGCTACTTGAGGCCGTAGTACTTGAGTAGTGCCTCTTTAACGACGTCCGTGGCGACTGCAACACCCATCTTCCAGGTGCCAGACGCAGCCTTCTTAAGGTTTTCAACAAACCAACTACGCACGAGAGGACCCATCGGTTCGGCACTGCTTTCCGGCTTCTCTGATGCCGCGAGACGCGCTAGCTCTTGGGCATCCTCTTCCGCCATGCCCGAGCCGGCTAGAAACTGCACCAAGCTATTTGCGTCATGCGGCGCTACTGCTACTTGAATCGTAGCTCCATCACCAGTGGCTGCAATTGACGTGAAGTTCCCGTAGATGATCTGCTGTGCAATCTGCGTGGCCGCAGCCGAACTAGGTGCCGATGGCAAAACAGCAGGGCCAATTGTGATCGCTGTGGCGTCCGGAACAGACTTCTCGAGTTCAAGGGTGAGTTCGAGTACGCGAGTGCGTACGGCATGGCGAATAGACGCAAGCGATGAGCGTGCGATACTCCCAGTAACCGAGTTGCAAGCATAGTCCGAATAGACCTTTCCCTGAAGTAGAAGAATGAGGTCGGCGGCATTGATTCCTAGATGACCGCCTTTTTCGGCTGTGGCCAGTAAATCGTCCACGGCGGCGATGCTCTCTCGCATTTCATGCCGCACCCAATGCTCCCCGGCGAACTTCCTAACCAAGTAGGGCGAAATAGGAGCGTTATTGATCCCCGACCCAAACGGTCCGGAGAAGCTGGCTGTATAGCTGACTGGGATGAATCGATAGTCCGGCAACTCCGCATCGCGCGGGTAGCCCTCCGACTCATGTCGTACCCACTCTGCGAGCGGCTGGCTTCCGATTCGAGCAGCCAAGAGCCGAAGCTTAAGAAGGATCGGACCAAGGTCGGATCCTTCCTGGAGCACTGCGGATTGGATTTCGTGTAGTAGGCTCACATACGCTCCCTTAATGACGCCCAACGCCTGAATTAAGCCGAGCCGCGAAGCGGCTTCGGCTTGAATGAATTGTTAGAAGTCACAGCCCGATGACTCGGTTCCAATCTGCTATGTACATGTAAATCCTCTGGAACTCGCTTGGCAGCAGCATTCGATTATGTGCAATGAAATTTCGTGCTTTTTCAAGCTCGTCCATACGTTGTCTAAGCCAATGCTGCGAAGGAATGATAGAGAAGCACTCCCACTTCTCTGTAATGATGGACGCGAGCATCCCGAAATCGACAAAGCCGAGTAAGTCACGCTTCTGACCCTCCAGCCAGGAATCTTTCATAGCAGCTGTTTGCCGTGCCTCAGCATGTGACCGCACCTTTGCCGGGAGCTTGTCCCACCAGTCCGCACCCTCTTTTTCTTCTAGAGTTTCACGGATAAGAGTGCGAACTTCGTTCTCGAAGCAGTAGAGAAGAGCATAGAGGCGGGCCATCTCTAAGGCCTCGTTCCGTCGTGCCACCCCAAAAGGAGCCAAAACTTCCGCGAGCAAACGCTCCTCTGACTGAGCGTTGTTGGCGCCAATTTGAATGCCGGCACCTTGGAAGATTGCCGCCTCTGACTCAAACATGAGGCCTCGGAAGAGGAAGTCGCGTAAATCTTTCTGAGTGTTAGCCAATCAAGTGCTCCTTGAGTGACTTAAAGATCGAGTTGTATACCTCAACATCCTTCGTGGCAGGCAGGTGTATTTGAATGTTGTAGTGAAGGCCGGGCGTTGGTACAGACGCGGGTTTAACGCTGCTTAAAGGCGCCTGAATTCTGGCGTTCTCAGGTGGCAAAGCTGGCGGAGATTCAATTGGCTTTGCTTGCGGTGTTGGAACGTGGTCAAGGTCAGCGAGTTTGAGAAGAGAAAAGAATGTTCTGGCCATTAGCTCCGCTGGCCTATCAGTAGCGTTATGGACGCTCTTGAATTTACCTTCGATCAGGTTCTTATCTTTGTCGCTTGGGTGCGACTTAATTACGAAGAGATCTGCGTAAGCTTCTTTTATCGCTTCACCTAAGACCTGGCGCTTGTGATTTGTCACGATATGCGTGATATCTAGCTGTCGGTGTGCCACTAGCGGAAATAAACCCAAGGGCCTTTAGCATCGGAATGAAGGCTCGATGGTTTGATGACGGGAAGCCAATGTCCTTCAAGTGCTGCTGCGTGAAGCTAGTAGGGGCTTGGCCTTCTTGCAGCTTGGCCAAAAACTCTGGTATCTGGCCATAGACTTGGGTGTAGACGCTCGGCAAAGGCATGCGAGATTCTCCGTAGTGACTTCTAACGTTCAAATTGAGGGACGCGCCGCTTTTGGCGCGTCCCTCTCGAATGCAGTGTTAGCCATTGTAATTGATCGAATGCGGTTTTCAATTCTTTGATTGATCTGAGCATCGCTGTGCAAAAAGTGGTCTTTCTCAGGAAAAAAGTGAGCCTCGCATGTTGGGATTGCAGCGGCTAGCGCTTTGGCGCCTGCCACAGGGGAATGCACATCGTTTTCGCCATGCCAAAGATACACCGGTACCCTTATTGTTTGCAGTGGAATACCCCAAGGGTTAGCAACCAAGTGGAGATCAGTCTCAAGGCCAACACAACCTTGACGAAATGGCTCGCTAACATAGCCTGATTCTAAGCCGCTTCTCGCTGCTTTCCATTGAACCAAATGCCCATACACGAAGCAAATTCCAGTAAGAACAATCGGCATTTTAATGGCAACAATGAAAATAATTTTATTGACCCAACCCATTCCCTGCCAAAATGCTTCACTCTCTGCCGGTGTAGCGGTTGAAATAAGTGTTACTGATAAGACTCGCTCGGGTATATAAGCAGCGCAAGCCAACGCAAAAGGTCCCCCGCCTGAAACTCCAAGAATGTGGAATTGCCGGATTCCAAGGTGGTCAGCCAAGTCTTGGATATCAGCAGCCCAATTCTCGAAGGTCGCCCCAGGGTGTGGCGTTGAGTAACCATATCCTGGGCGTTCCGGCGTCAAGACCCGAAATTTTGACTCCTCAACCTCATTTTGATTCAAGCCAGCAATGCGAGCCCCAGGAGTGCCATGAAACTGAAACAACGTAACTGAGTCTTTCTTGCCGTAGTCGCCAAATGAAATGATGCGACCATCTTTGAGTTTGTGAATTCCTTCGAGAGCTTTTGTGTTCATGAGCAATAAGAAATGGCTAACGTTCAAATTGAGGGGCTGCGCGCTTTTGCGCAGTCCCTCTCGAATGCAGTGTTAGCCGCTGCTATGACGAAAGCAGAAAAAATAGGAATGTCCTGCAAGAAATGGATGAGCCAAGCCCAAAAGATTCCATTTGTTTCTATCAGTGACTTTGCCAGCAACCATCCAAGAAAACCTGCCATTAGCACACCCACTATACCGTTAGGCATGCCGCGAAGATGCGGCGCACCAAATGCAGCGGCAGAAATGAGAAGAATGTAGTTGGTATCAACAGAGCCAACGAGCGGAACAATAATTCCGAGACGGTAAACCACCTCTTCCGAGAATGAGTTTGTGAGGGAAAACAGTAGCACCCACGGCAGATAGGGAAGGACTTGTTTTAGTCCTTTGCCGGATTTACGGAACTGCAAATAGACGAAGGTCGATGTGACGAGAGTGATAAAAAACGAGAGGGTAACTCCTACGCTTGCCCATGACTGATTGTCCGAGATGAGCAGCCATGCCACACCCTTGGCAGGTGCAGCAATATTGCCTAGTGCAAAGTACAACCAAAAATTTGCAGCATTCACGAAATAGAGGCAGAACAAAACCACTCCTGCCACACACAATAGTAGCGCTTGATATTTAGATTGGGTGTTGATGTATTCCAGGCCACTGACGGAGTATGGCGACTTGTTCGCGACGCGACCGAGGTTGAGGATAACCGCCGTAGCCACAGCGACAATAACAAGCGCAAGCATGACTTCCATCTTTCTATTCTCCCAAGCGGCTAACGAATAGCGTTTATCCGCCGCTGAAGACGAGCGAGGAGAGCGCAGGCGGTCATTGCGGCGGATAAACCTCGTTGGACTGAACCGGCGTGATGGCGGCGGCTATGGGGATAGTAAGTCTGGCGAGGCGGTGGTCAAGCGGTGAGTGTCGCGGATGGCGCTGAAGAAACTGACCGCAATCGAGATTGAATGGTGCCAGACGGCATCATGCACGGCATCGGCGATGCACTTTCGCCTGGTGTTCTGCACGGGAAATCTGCCGTCGTCGTGACGGACGCGAACGCTCCCCTGCCGCCTGTCGGAAGCATGGCCATGACGCCAACGTCGATGCAATGGGCTCAGTGGGCGCAAGGCGGCCCCCGCGACGATGCGCCGTGCGCGTGCAGCGGCATCAACGCGCGGGTCACCACGAACTGTCCCACGCCGCAATGCCGACAGGCGTGTAGTTCGATGCGCGCCACCCGCCGCATGAACGCTTGCACCGACTCGATCACCACCGGATCGGGTGTCGGTGCATCGAGTGCTGTGCGCGCCAGCGCCAATCGACTGGTCTTGTGCGCGGGTGCCAGCAGACCGTAATGGCGGATGCGCTTGAACCCGGTCGGCAGCACATGCTGGAGAAAGCGGTCGATGAATTCGGTCCCCGGCAAGCGCAGCGTGCGTTTCTTGCCGCTGGTCGCATCCCTGCGCACCCGAAACGCCACCTCGCCGTCGGCCAACCCACCCTGATCCATGCCGACGATGCGCTCGTTCGAGATTGCCACCCGGTGCGTGTAGCGCGCGAGGTACTCCAGCACCTGCGCCGGGCCGCCCAGCGGCTGTTTGGCATAGACCACCCACGCGTGGGCATAAAGACGCGCCAGAAGTGCGCGCCACGCCCTGTCGTCAAGCGCTGCCACGCCATCGGCCCTCCCGTTCGCGCGCTCCGCTGTCAACGCGGCCACGAACTTGCCCCGGAACACCTTCGACAGCGCCTGCACCGGAAACAGAAAGCCGCGCTTCGCCGCCACCCATTCACCGGCGGCCGTCAGCGCCCCGCCTGCCACCAGTGCATGCGCGTGCACATGCCGCCCCAGATCCTGCTTCCAGGTATGCAGCACCAGGGTGAAGGCCGGTGCTCCACCCAGCCAGCGCGGATGGGCCGCGAACTCGGTCAGCGTGCCCGAGGCTGCTGCGAACAGCATCTCGTAGAGGGCTCGGGGGCGCTGGCCGACGAGGCCGTTCAGATCGTGCGGCAGAGTGAACACCAGGTGGAAATACGGCGTCGGCAACAATTCGCGGCGGCGCTGGACGAGCCAGGCCTCCTTGGCATGGGTCTGACACAACGGGCAATGCCGGTTGCGGCACGAGTGATAGACGTGACGAGAGACGCCGCAGGCATCGCAGACCTCAACATGGCCGCCGAGCGCGGCGGTGCGGCAGGAGATGATGGCGCGCCAGACGCGCGCACGGGCAACCGACAGATCATGCGTCGCGAGATAGGCAGGAGCAAAGCGACGCAGGATGTCGGCCAGGCCCACGCGGTGGGCTGCCGGGGTCATGCCGGTCGCTCAGTGGCGTGGCGGGTCGAGCAATTCCAGCGCCGCCGCAGCGCCGGTCACATGACGGTGCGACAGATGCAGATAGCGCATCGTCGTCGAAATGTGGCCGTGGCCGAGGAGTTGCTGGAGCGTGGGCAAATCCACCCCGGCTTCGAGCAAGTGGGTAGCGAAGCAGTGCCTCAGGGTGTGGATGCCGCCCTCCGGGCGGATGCCGGCGGCATCCCGCGCGGCGCAATACATGCGTTGTGCGGTCTTGGCATCGATCGGCGCCGACCCGGCGGGGTTGGGAAACAGCCAGCATCCCGGACGCCCCACTCGCCAGTAAGCCCGCAAGCGATCGAGCAGGCGCGGCGACAGCAGGGTGTAACGATCCTGATTGCCTTTGCCTCGACGTACCTTGAGGCACATGCGATCCGGGGCGCTCTCGATGTCGCTCACTTGCAGGGCGCAGACTTCGGACACGCGCAGGCCGGCGGCGTAGGTCGTCATCAAGAGCGTGCGTCCGCGTAGCGTGCTGGCGGCGCCAATCAGACGCGCGACCTCCTCGCGCGAGAGGATTTGCGGCAGACGCTTGGGCACCTTGGCCATGGGGATGTCGAAGCGCGCATTCGGGCGTTTGAGCACGCGCTCAAACAGAAAGCGAAAGGCGCAGGCGGCTTGATTGGCGCTGGCGTAGGCCAGCTTCTTCTCGGTGATGAGGTGCAGCAAGTAGGCCTGAAGCTGGTCGGTGCTGAGCTGGTCGGGCGGGCGCCGGTAATGCCTGGCCAAGGCCGTCACGCAGGCCAGATAGGCTTCGCGCGTGCGCACGGCAAACCCGCGCAACACCATCGCATCCTCCATCCGTTGGCGCAATTCAGACATGTCGTTCTCCTCGTCGTGGCTGGGAACATTCCCAGAACGAGGATGGCATCGGATTGCATGGCTTGCTCTTGCGATGCACGATCAGGGGTGCGCAGACCCCAGAATGAGAAACGCGGTGGCAACCAGGGCGACCACCGCGTCAGCGGTTTAGTTCAACGTAATGTAGACCGTCGGATAAAACCGGCAGCACAGGATAGACGACGGGATAAGCACAACGGCCAATGGTTGCGTGCAGGGCGCTGCAAGGCTGCTACCCGCTTGACAACTGGCCTTCCAAGCAG
>NZ_JBTRXV010000119.1:0-8055 GCF_054608695.1 Thiomonas sp. | reverse complement strand
TTAGCCGCAACGGCCGGCCTCTCCCTCGCCCCGCCTACATTGCGAAAGCCGGCCTCCTCACGATAAACTAAATCATAGGCTGGCGTAGCTCAGTCGGTAGAGCTACTGATTTGTAATCAGTGGGTCGGGGGTTCGATTCCTCTCGCCAGCACCATATAAAACAGGCACTTAGCGTAGTAAGCTGGGTGCCTTTCCTTTTTCGTGTAAGCGCATTGTAAGCATTTGGAGAAAATCGGGCCTAAAACCGACCCCTGATCTGGCAGAATCTTCACCCCCTGCACAGTCTTTCTCCCCTCTGTCCCATGCCATCTATCAGAATATTATTTAATAATAATATATTATTAAAATTACTTTATAGCGGTTCTGGCGATTCTGCGATTCTGTGGGATACCTCTGCGATTCTTGCGATTCTTGCGATTCTGGAAGGTGTGCCAAGCGTAACCCATTGAAAAGATGAAAGACTGTGCAAAGGAAGATGCCTGTTTTTGCTCTGCGATTGTCTGCGATTGTCTGCGATTCTTGCGATTGTGGGGAGCGCATACGCTGCAAGCTGTTGATATTGCTGGCGCTGGTGTTTTTGGTAGGCTTTGCGATTGATGCGATTGGAGAAGAAAAGACTATGCAGGAAGGTGGCCACCTGTCGGGATTCCCGACAAGTTGCTGGCTCGGTGTTGGATTTGCTGTTGATTTTTCCCATGAGCGCAATTCATGCGGGTGGTCACAATGCGCCCATCATGCGTTCACGATGGGCCGCAAAGCCTTATCGGTGCTGACCATGGCCGTTCACCATGCGGTCATCATGGCGTTTGCTTTTGCCCCTGCATGGGCCGCTGTTGCTGGGGATGGCGTTTGCTTTTGGGATGGTTGCCCATGATACCGCGCAGGATGCGCTACAGGGCAAATAAGGGGGGTTGCTGGGCAGGTTGCCTGCACCAGCTAGGGGTTCAGGTTTTCTTGCGTGTACCGGGTGGCTGGGGAGCCGTCGATGCCTTTGCTTGTTCCTCCAGTTCGGCGGGTGATCGAGCAAACAGCCTTGCCCAAGCCGCCGCGTATCCAATGGGCACTGATACCGATGGTCGGCGCTTAGTCATCGCCGCTGACCTCCCGCCGGTTCTTGATAAACGCTCGCGCCGACCGTATCACTTCAGCGTACCGAGCCGTGTTCCGCCGGTCCTCGCGGGTGTAGTTGCCGTGCACCATCTTCAAATCGGAAAGCCGCTGTTTACCGGCTTCTGATGGGCCTTTGCTGGTCCCGCCGTGCATACGGCACTTGATCTTCCCCTTGACCGCAGGGCTGTTGCATCGCACTCCCGACCGCTTACTTTTTGCATTGCAGCGCAAACATTGTGCAAGTCCTTCTGGCTGATTTTTACTCATGACCCGCTTTCCCCCTGCCCGGTGATCTGGGCGACCTGAGCGTCGCCGTTGACCATGACGGTTTGGTGCTGGACCACGATCTTCTGGGTGTTTTTGTTCCGGTGTCTATCGAGCAGGTCGGCTAAATCCGCGTAGGTTCGCACCAGCCGGGTCGCGCTGTTCCGCAATTTTGCAGCAATATCGCTGGGCTGCTTTGGGTCGTTGGCACGCCGCATAGTCTCCATGCTGCATTGCAGAGCGCCGACCATCATCGTGCATATCTGGGCCTCCATGCCGTCGCGGGGTTCAAGCATACGGATTTGTTCAAGGGCGGTGAGATACAGGTCTTCGCTTGGGCGACCGCGTTGAGGGAAAGCGTTGAGAGCCATCGCAATCATGTCATGGACCGCTGATTCCGATGGCGTCCTGAGAGTATTTTCTGCCACTGCCGCAGCTCGCAGGTCTTCTATCGCCGCGCCGTGGGGACCGATTGGAGCTTTGCGACCCGGCTTGGCCGGTATGACCTGCAACTCGCTGCCGCTGGGCTTCTGTTTCACTTTCGTTGCCATAAATACCTCGTTTTCGTGATGGGGGTAGGGATGCCGCACGACCTGCTATTCAAGGCCGTAGCGGGCAGATTTGAGGGGTTAGCGTTCATTCTTGATACCTCCAGCCGTGGATGCGAGTCAGAATCTTTCGATAGTCAGCAAGGCTGATGACCTCGCAATCCTCGAAGCCGGGTATATCGCTGTAATCGTCCGAGGCCGGTGCATCCTCCTCCCGCTGGATGGCCTCCCGCTCAAGAGCCGGATATGGGTCCGGCAGATACTTCCGGTAGTAATCACGAAGCGCCACATTAGCCTCCTTGCCGTAGAGCCGGATTTACTGAAACGATGGAAGACTTGCCGACCTTGGATACGCGGACCCGGTGGCAGGCCACAAGCTCCTGCAAGGCTTTGTCGAGTGCTGATCTTTTGCGCGTATCCGCCGGTCCCTTGTGCATGATTGTGGTGGCGCTGACCGGACCCTGCTGTTGCAGTAACCATGCGTCCAGCCGCTCCGCCGCGATCTGGTCGGCGGGCTGGGCAATCTCTCCAAGGAAGCGTTTACCCTCGAATAAATGCCATGTAACGATGGCCGCCGCCGCCTCCACATGCTCCGCGCTGATCTGACCAGATGGACCGTGCTCGAACAGGTGGAACAGGCAAGCAAGCCGTGCAACATTTTCAGCCGCTTTGCTGGCAGAGTCTTTGTTGTCGGCGAACTCGCGGTCGGGGAGCAGCTCGCCCTCGATACCGTCATGGAAGCTGACCCACGCCGTTTTTCCTGCCGGTGATAACGGTACGGTTTTCAAATCGCAGCCGTCGACCAGCAACTCGGTCGCGCCGATCATCGCCTTGAGCCGCGCCGTGAACTTGCTGGTCGCAAGCGTTGTGCCAATGGATTTATAGAAGCGGGTGCCTTGAGTGCTCGCAGGCCAGCTAATCAGGAACCGAGCCGCAAAGCCGCTCCCGCGTGCGATGCCCTTTGAGGACTCGAAGAATTGCCGGACCACACTCTCCTGCACGGCAAGGCCAAGGGTCAGCCGCCCGCTGTTGAGGATGACGCTTGCACCTTCCGTTTTACGATCTGCCCTGATGGGTTCACCAGACCAGAGCTTGTTGAGCGTAGCCAGGCCGCCGGTCAGATTGTCCTTTTTCATGGAATGGCCGCCGAACACGACCCCGGCTTCCGCGCTGATTATGGCCGCGCTGGGCCAGTTGGAAGCCATGCCAGCGATGAGCGCCTCTGTAGTTGTATCGTCCCATAGAGCGCGGGGTACGATGACAGGACGGGGCTTGTTCCGTTCCAAGTCCATGAGCTTTGATTCAAGTGCCCCGACCGGCTTCCCGCCTTTGGCGTCCGCCCGGATGGATGACGTGACCCCTTCGACCTGAGCTTCCCACGACCTGAACTTCGCCGCGTGAATCTTCCTCAGTCCTTTTGCAGATTCTTCTTCTTCGATTTCGTAAGCCCTGATTCCCTCAAGGACCGTTGTGTCGATGGCACTCTTGCGCTCGCCGCTCTCAGCGATGGAAAGAAAATACAGGGAGCAGGGTCCGACTAGACCTTTGTCACGCTGTACGTTTGCCAGCCCTTGCGCCGCCGCTGACAGGGCACTGAGTACCGAAGCCGCCACCAGTGCGGTCGGCGCCTGAATGAAGCCTTGCACCTCCTGCACGGTAGTCTTGATGGGGTCGGGCAGGGCGTCCAATGGATAGGGGTCGCCGACCTCATGTTCGGTGAGTGGTAACGGGTCTTCCCAGTCTGGAGCCGCTGCCGCCGCTGCTTCTTCCGGGGATATTTTGCGGGTGAAGGGAAGGGCACTCATGATGCCCGCCCGACCGGATAGGTGATCGTGCCGAAGTCTGCAAAGGCTTTTCGGAATCGTTGAGGGCACGCGCCGAGATAGGCGATCATTTGGCCTTGGAGCGGTGCGCCCGCGTTGCCGTCCGGGTCCAGAAAACGGATGCGCCCGGTCGGGAAGCAAACAGCACTCGCCGCGTCGAGCAGAGTCTTTCCCCATTTAGTTTCTGTTCCATTGTTCACCAGCACGACCGCTTGCTCGATTTCGCCAGATTGAAACTTGCCGACCGCCGCCTCGCAGAAAAGCCGTATCAGCGGTTGTGCATACGGTGGATTAAGCCAGACCCTACCGTGCCAAAATTGGCTAAGTCCGTCCTGATCTTTGGTGAAGAACGTGGTCGCGCCGACCGCCCGGTTCGCAATGGCCGACGATGCCGGGTCGCAGTCGATTTGACCCATAGTCTGCCGTGCCGCGTCGAGATAGAGCAGGGGCGTGTACCATTCATTGTTGCCGGAATTGCTTGATACATGAGCCATGTTCAAATCCTCCCGCCGCGCAGAGATTGCGCTGCAAGTCGCTTGTCGCCGCCGTGTTGCAGCTTTGCGTAAAGGTCAAATGGGTCGTGCCAGAAGTGGTCGCCGAGCGCGTCGCTGTGGTGGCTGAAAGCGCGACCATCCTTCACGATGACGCCAGCTTGACCGGAGTGGCTGTTAGGGCTGACCCACTTTTTTCCGCGCCGTTTATAGCCGCTGGCCTCCAGAATCTCCTCGACCGGATGTTCTCGATTGAAAGCCTCAATGACAGATTCCCGACCACTGAGCGGACCGGGCCTGAATCGCGCCTGCCTGGCCGCTGCTGCATCCTTTTCAGCCCGGAGCACTTCGGTAGCTGCCAGCGCCAGCGATGAGCCTTGGAGCCAATCGCCGGTCGTTGAGCAGTAGCACTCATACCGGTCGCGCCGATCTGCCGGTATCGCTGGCAAAATCATCATGCGGGCCGGTTCCGCACATGTAGCGTCGAGCATGTCCGGGGTGATGATGGGCAGGTACTTCAAGGGGAGGGGATACGCCGCCCGGAGCAGTTCCGGTGCAAGACCGTCCTCGATGGGTAGCACGACCCGGATGCGCCGAGCTTCTGGCTTGTCGCTGTAGGTGGTCCAGACGGCAAAGGCCAGACCGAGACCTCGCAAGTCTTCTGCAATGGCTGTTGGCGCTGGTATCGCCGGGCCGCCTGCCTGCTGTTCAAGGTCGTAGGCGATGGCGGTCACGGTTAAGACGTTTTCCCGGTTGCGCCACTGTTTACTGAAGGTGCCGAAAACAGCGCCGGGACCGTCCTTGTCGGGCCTGATCTTGGGATACTCAAGAGCCTTGCAGAATCTCGCCCATGTAATGCTGGTGGGCTTAATCGCAGGCTGCCGGATGGCTTGGACAATGCCAAATTGGAAGGTCGCGCTATTCATTGCCGCGACCCCAAAGCCGCGCAATCTCGACCCCGATCCCGTCCGATAAAAAGCGACCGATGATGCAAGCTGAGTCCGTCGCATGCTCCACTTTCTGCAAGGAATCCAGCGCGTTGAGCAGGTGCCGCAGAGCTTTGATTGATGTATGATTGACAGGTGCGTTGTACTGCTGGGCGTTCTCGATAGGGGCGCTCATTTTTATTGTCCCGTATTCAAGCGGGCCTGAGACTCAAGCCACGAATTGAGGTCTTTGCCAAGATACAAGACTGAGCGCCCGACCTTGATATAACGCGGGCCATTGCCTGCCCACCTGCTACGCTCTGCCCATGACTTGGACTTGTTGACCCGCTTCACGAACTCGACCTGATTATAGGTCTCTCCATCTTCAAAGATTTGTGCCGCCATTTGTGAATCCTCATATCGTCACGGTTGCTGATAACCACATGACAATTATGGGGATAGGAAAACAGTTAAAAAAACGAATAACGGTGTATGCTGGTTATGGATAACAGGCACTAAAAAAGCCCCCATGAACAGGGGCTTATGCGGGGCATAAAATGCCGTTAAATGCTGGCTTGGGTTTTACTGCTTTTGCTGCTTTATGTATTCCTTGCAGAGGTTCACCTTAAAGCGGTCTTTTGCCGTGCTCCAAGCTACGCTGTACTTAGTGCCAAGTCTTGCCGCGATCGTCTTTTGTGTTGGCATTTCTCCATTTAACTCGTAAAGCCTCAAAGCGATCTCGTTTGCCTCAGCCTGTACGTTATCGCCGAGTTTACCGAGTTTACTAAGGGGCCGCCCCTTGGCTTTGCCGGTAATGACCCGGGTGCCGGGAATGGGTTGGTCGTCCCACTGTATAGAATCGCTCAGGGCGTCTGCCCATATTACCGGGGCCGCGACCTTGGATGTTTCAATCCATACGCGAAAATCAGCAAGGGACACCATAAGGCCGGGGTCCTCAATCATCATCAGGCCACCCACTACGGGGGCAATCGGTGCCGGTTCAATGCCGTACAAAGGCCAGCGCCGAGCGGGGAGGGTGCCGAGATGAATGCAGCGTTTCAGGTATGCTTGGATTTGATGCAGTCGCTCCAATTCGTCAAGGGTGTAGTTGGAAAACGCGCCGATGGGCAGAGCCTTAAAATTGTTGGCCGCGACCGCCGCTCCAAGATGGCAAACAGCGTCTGCAAACAACATGCGCTCATAGGCCATTATTGCACCTCCCGCAGTTCCACGACCGCAGCGCCAGCCGTGACCCCTGCTGCTGATAAGGTGTAGTCCTCGATGGCCTGCATAGGCTTCCTGAGCCGCTCGATGCTGGTCTGGATGTATCCCGCAGTAACATCGCCGCCGGAGCCGCTCTTATGGTTCACAAGGGCTTTGAGCGCGTAGAACGGCACGTCGACCGCGTCTGCTACGGTGAGGAAGGTCCGCCGTAGGTCGTGCTTCTGAATATCCAGACCGGACAGCTCCGCAGCCTTGTCGATACCGCCGCGCCGGTTGGTAGGACGACCACGTTCGCTACTGAATACGAACTCGTTGTGATGGGGCCGAGCCGCGATCATGCCGGTCAGCCATGCGCCCATAGGCAAGGTGTGGTCGGTGCCGTTCTTTGTGTCCCTGACCGTGAATGTCCTACCCTCAATGGATACGTCGACCCACTTCAAGCTGATGGCTTCGGATGAGCGCAAGCCGGTCAAGAGCATGGTTCGCAGATAATCCCGCGCCGAATCTTGCAAGTCTCCCGTCGCCTGCCACCATGATCTGATCTGGTGTGGTTCCAGATGGCCGGTCCTACGCTGGACCTTGTACATGCGTTTTTTCAGCACGGCGGTCGCATTGCTGGCGATGATGGGCAGGTCGTCGCCGGTGCGATATTGCTCTTGCGTGAAGTTCAACAAGAGTTTCAGATACCGAGCGACCTTGTTGGCCGTCGCCTGCTTTGTCCCGCCTGTTTTGGGGTTGAACTCTTTGCCGATCTTGGCATGGAGCTTTGCCACCATATCCCGCGTGATCTTGGTCACAGGCTTGTTCATCCATGCAGCGCAATGAATGTTGAGCGTTCCCTGCAAGTCTTTTGCCGTGGAAGCCTTCACGGTGCCCATGTCGAGATAGTCTGCAATCACTTCCCGCAGAGTCTTTGCCTGCACTTCCTCGGTGGCCTTCGCAGCAATGGGGTCGTTGCCGCTGGCGATCTCGCCAATGTGGGTCATCGCCAGTTTACGGGCTGCCTCCGCTGTGATCTCTGGATACCTGCCGAGCGTGACCCGCCGGTCCTTCCCGCCGATGCGCTTCTGCACAATGAAGGTCTTGGTCCCGCCGCTGGTGACTCGCAGACCGTAGCCTTTGACCTCGGTATCCCAGATAAACGCTTGCCCGGTGGCAGGGGCTTCCGCGTCGTCGACCGCACCCTTGTTGATCTTCGTTTTCAGACTCGCCATGACCACTTCCTCCAGAATCGCAAGAATCGCAAAGAATCGCAGACGCATTTTGCAGGGGTTTTTGCCTTTCCACCCTTTATGATTCAATAAGTTACGATTCACAATCGCAAGAATCGCAAGAATCGCAAGGGGTACACCAGAAAAACTGACCCGCACCTACTGACTGCCAATCAGTAGTTCAGAAAAATAATGTAAGCACTTTGTAAGCAGATGAGCGAAAGCCGCCGCTTACAACTTCAAACGAAGTATAGCCTATGGTGGCTAGTATTTCAAACGATTGCGGGCTTTTGTGTGTCGAGCTAAAACAGGCTAAAACAGGGCTACAAAGGATTTGTAATCAGTGGGTCGCGGGTTCGATTCCTGCCGCCAGCACCACAAATCAAAGACTTACGTGACTTCGTCCGCAGGTCTTTTTCTTTGGTAGACATATAGTAGACGGTAGGAATCCAATTCCA
>NZ_JBTRXV010000118.1:0-9682 GCF_054608695.1 Thiomonas sp. | reverse complement strand
CAGACCGAGATGAGCTTGCATGTGCTGGCCTGCAACATGAAGCGAGTCATCCAGATCATCGGAATGGCGCCCCTCATGGCAGCGATGAAGGCCTGAAGGGCCTTTCTTCGTCGCGTGCACGCCAGCTTGGTTCACGAGCTGGCTTGCTCCGCAGTCCGACCCCAGCTCAACACCATCGATTTTGAACGCCCCGTCGTGTTTTCACACGGCCTCCGGCCAAAGCGGCCGTTCGGGAACTCGTCACTGGGCAGCAGTCCTCGGCTATCTGCTGCCGTAGGGTCAATCGCTCGAACGTGCTCCGAAGAGTCTCAAGACCATGCGAATTTAGGTCTGGCAGCGGGTCCCCAGTCAAGCTAGCCAGGTTCTGATTTCGGCAGAACGGTCCCGTCTGCCGCGGTATTTTCGCCCCTTCGCTCAACGATGAGTCCATAGGCCTCCGGCATGCGATGGAGATCGAAATTGAACGTCGTGCGCTTGTAGACGTCGCAAAAATCCAGGTCGCAGCGAGCAATTGCGACTTCGTCATCCTTGGTCAGGCAGCGCGACACCACCTCGCCAGAGGGCGCCACGATGCAACTCCCGCCAATACTGTCCACGCCTTCTTCTATGCCCGCCTTGGCCACTCCGGCCACCCAAGTGCCGTTCTGATAGGCGCCCGCCTGCATCGAGAGTTGATTGTGAAAGAAGGATAGGTCATCATGCTGCGGCGCCGGTGCGTTGTGGACCGGGGTGTTGTACCCGATCAGAATCATCTCGGCCCCCTGCAGTGCCATGACACGATAAGTCTCGGCCCAGCGACGATCGTTGCAGATTGCCATGCCGAACACTCCGCCGAATGCTTGCGACACCCCGAACGTCTTGCCGGGTTTGAAGTAGCGCTTTTCCAAATGCTGAAAGCGCCGCCAGGGCTCGTGCTCGGCATGCCCGGGCAGATGCACTTTGCGGTACTTGCCGACAATCTGCCCCTGGCGGTTCACAAGAATCGACGTGTTGTAGCGGACGTTGCAGCCGTCCTCCACCGCCAATTCGGCGTAGCCAAGGTAGAAACCTACCGCGAGCCGATGTGCGAGGTCGAACAGCGGCTGCGTTTCTGCGCTCGGCACCTCGCGCTCGAAGTACTGGTGGATCTCGTCTTCATCCTCGATATACCAGCGCGGAAAGAACGTGGTGAGCGCAAGTTCCGGGTAGACGATGAGGTGCGCACCCATGCTATGGGCTTCGCGCATCAGCTCGCACAGGCGCGCAACGACCTGGGGGCGCTAATCGGCCCGCTGGATGGGACCGAGCTGGCCCAAGGCGACATTGACGACACGCGTCATGACAGGCTCCAAGAGAAAGAGATGTTCGGGGGATTGGGGTGTCTGGATAGGCTGGTCGCGATCAGGAAGGTCGATTCGCCAGTCGCAACAAGATCTGCAACAGCAACTGGGTGCCCTGGATCAAATCGTCTGGCGCTGTGTCTTCGCGCACGTTGTGGCTCAGCCCGTCGATACTCGGTACGAAGATCATCCCGGTCGGACAGACACGGGCGAGCATCTGGGCGTCATGTCCGGCACCGCTGGGCATGCGCAAGACATTGAGCCCGAGCCGCTCGGCCTCACGAGCGACCAGGTCGACGACTGAAGCGTCGAATGCAACAGGATCGAATCGAGCCAACGATCGGTGTCGGCAGGTCACTTTTTGGGTTTGCGCCGCCTGCATTGCAAAAGCCAGAACCTCTCTTTCCGCGCGTTCCAAGGCTTGCGCATCGGTATTGCGCAAGTCCACGGTCACGACAGCGCGATTCGGAATGACGTTGACCAGATTGGGCGTGAGCCGGACCGAGCCGACGGTCGCAATCTGACGTCCCCCGTAGCCCAGGGCGAGATCGTGCGCGAACGTGGTTAGACAGGCAGCCACATATCCAGCGTCGCTGCGCAGTTCCATAGGCGTCGTTCCAGCATGGTTGGACACTCCCTCGAAGGTGAATTCGGTCCAGGAAATGCCTTGCACGCCCTCGACGACGCCAACCGGAATGCCACGCCTGTGCAGTACAGGGCCCTGTTCGATGTGCAGTTCGACGAAATGATCAACGCGGGGAGAGCCAACCGCCTCATGGCCCCGATAGCCGATGCGCTCCAGTTCCTCGCCAACCGTGCGCCCTTCAGCGTCTTGAGTGGTCAAGGCTTGCTCCAGCGGGAGATCGCCCACGTAGACAAGGCTGCCCATCATGTCAGGCTGAAAGCGGGCACCTTCCTCGTTGGTGAATACGGCCACGGCAATCGGCCGGCGGGAACGAATCCCGCGATCACGCAAGGTGGCGATGACTTCCAGCCCCGCGAGCACTCCGTAGTTGCCGTCATAGAGGCCGCCGGTGCGCACGGTGTCGATGTGCGAGCCGGTCATCACTGGAGGCAACTCTTCCGTCCCGCGATACACCGCGACGATATTGCCAATCGCGTCGATGGTCACGTCCATGTCCAGTTCGCGCATGCGGTTGACCGCCCAGTCACGCCCGGATTTGTCGGCGTCGGTCAGGGCAAGGCGGTTGACGCCACCACCTTCAAGCGCGCCACATTCCCCGAGCGCATGAAGACTGGCGAGGAAGCGCTTTCCATCGATCGATGGCATGGCATCAGCGCTCATGGTAAATGCCTCCCCGCGTCGTTCGCGCCAACCAGTTGTTGATAAAGGGCAGGGTCCGTGTCGGCCTCGCTGCCGAAGAACAACAACCGGCTATCACGCTCAATCCCCAAGGCGCGCCGGGCGTCTGGGTCGCGTGCGAGGCCGATTGCCGCAGCAAGCCCGGCGACGGCTGATTCTCCAGCGACGACGACTGGGTCGCTTCCCAATGGGTTCGCCAACAGCCGCATCGTCGCAACCGCGGCAGCATCGTCCACGGTGCAGAACGCATCCGCCCCATGTGCCAGGATCTCCCACGCCAGCAAGGACACTTCACCGCAGGCAAGGCCGGCCATGATGGTGTCCAAATCGCCAGTCACGGCTGTCGGTTGGCCACTCTTTGCGCTTTGCATGAGACAGTCCGCCTTTGTCGGCTCGACGACGCAGAAAAAGGGGCGGAAGCTGGCATTGCGCTCCCAGAAATATGCGCACACTGCCGCTGCGAAACCCCCGACACCGGCCTGGACGAAGACATGTGTAGGCCACGCTTCGATTTGCGATGCCGCTTCATCCACCATCAACTGATAGCCTTGCATCACATCCCGAGGAACATCCATGTAGCCGGGATAAGAGGTGTCGGAAATCACGAACCAACCCTGTGCGGCAGCGTCGCGGGCGGCCCGCCGTACTGCATCGTCATAGTTTCCCTCCGTGCGGATGACACGGGCACCAAATTTTTCGATTGCCCTTGCGCGCCCCATGCTGACTGTGGCGTGGATATAGATGACGCACCCGCAGTCGAAGAGCTGTGCGCCCCAGGCGACCGATCGGCCGTGATTGCCGTCAGTGGCGCAGGTCACGGTGATGCCCGCGCAAGCCCTGCGGACATCCTCGCAAAACAGGTCACGCATCACGATTTCTCGCCCAAGGATGCGACGAAGTTCGACACACAGCAATTTGCCCACTGCATAGGCGCCGCCCAATGCCTTAAAGCTGCCTAGCCCGAATCGACTCCCCTCGTCCTTGTAATGGATGGTCGCGACGTCGAGCGCTGCAGCGAGCTCCGGGAACGCGCGCATCGGTGTAGCTGCATATCCGGGCCAAGCCGTGATGTCGGCCTTTGCCAGATCAAGGGCGTGTTCACTCAGGATGGCGGCTCTGGACGTTCCGTAACGTTCACCGTGGTCTGCAGACGGGTTGACGAAAAAATCGAACTGGATGCGAGGGAGACTATGCATAGTGTTGCGTCGAGGAGCGAGGTCTTACCGGAGAGCGGAAACGGAGTCATGCTCCAGATCGCCCAGCGCGTCGTGGAGGTTTTCAATCTGGGTCATGCGCTGTCGCGCGGATTTGCGCAGTTTCGCTGTGACCGCGGTTGCGAGGTAATTCACAAGGCTCACCGCTCCCACGTAGGAGTCGAACATTTGCGCTTCATGCAGGGGGCAGTTCAGGACGATTTCCGCTTGTGCGGAGACCTCGGACAGTGGTGCATCCGTGAGTACCACCAGCGGCATGCCTGTGGTCGTCGCAGCCTGGACCATCGGTCGCAGCCGGCTGGACGGCCGGCGGAAGTCCACGACGAGCAGAACATCCTTGTTCCCACACGCAGCCAGTAGCTCGGCTTGCCGTCCGGATACCTCATTGAGAAGATGAACGTCTGGACGAATCTGCGAGAGCAGTGCGCTGGCATAGAAGGCGGTCATGTAGCTGTTGCGGTACCCGACGAGATAGATGCGTCTGGCGTTGGCGAGGCGCTCCACGGTCTTGCCGAGAGCCGTATCCGTCAGTCCATCGGTCAGCCGGGTCAGATTGGCGACGTCATTTTGGACGTGCTGTGTCAGCTGTGCCAGCGGGGTTTTGTTTGCAAGCCGGCTGCCCATGCGATGCAGGGGAGATTGCCGCGAAGCGCGGGAGCGGAGATGTGCGCGAAACGCGTTGAAGTTGGCATATCCGAGACGCCTGAAGAAGCGGGCAGCACTGGCCTTGGACACGCCAGCCAGATGCGCCAACTCGGTCGCCGAATAGCCTAGAAGATCCTTGGCGTGGCGCAGTGTCACGTCTGCGAGCTTGCGATCCGTCGTGGAAAGGTCGGCGTACAGCTTTCGGATTTGTGCTTCGAGTGAATCGGGGTCCATGTCTTGCATGCCGCGTTCGGCGCCTCAATCTTGTGCGAGCCTCACCAAAATGAGGAATATCACGTACCAAAATGGAACATTAGTTTCAGAATTCAATTCTAGTGAAACCATTGTTTCTCATAAGCAAGCCTGATGCCAGTAGCAATCGCCGGGAGCTGTTTCCAGTGCACGTCATGCCAAAAAGCGATTGCGCGAGGCGCTGGTATGCAACTTGCTAAACAAGGCGCATGTTCTCCACGTTCGATGCAAGGTCGCCATGAAAACCAAGCTATTTACCGCAGCCCTGAGTCTTCTTGCCACTCTGACACTGGTGGTCTCTGCGCCGGCGCGAGCCGATGACACGCTCGCCGCAGTCATGGCCAAGAAATCCATCGCCATTGGAATTCCGACGGACTTCCCTCCATTCGGCTTCGTCGGCACGGACTTCAAGCCGAATGGCTTGGACGTGGAAGTCGCCAAGCTGATCGCCGCGAAACTCGGAGTCAAAGCCGATCTCGTGCCCGTTTCGACACCGAACCGCATTCCCTATCTGCAGACGAAAAAGATCGATCTGATCGTTTCCGCGCTAGGCAAAACACCCGAGCGCGCCGCAGTCATCGATTTCACGATTCCCTATTCGCCGTTCTACCTCGGCGTCTTCGGCGCGAAAGACATGCCGATCAAGACCTTCGCCGATTTGGCCGGCAAGACGGTGGCCGTTACACGCGGCACGATCCAGGCCGACATCCTGCAGCAGAAAGCGCCTCCCAGCCTGAAGATCGATCGCTTCCAGGATGACGCCTCAACCATCTCCGCGTTTGTCTCCGGTCAGACGCAACTCCTGGCCACCGGGGTATCCGCAGCGGACGCGGCCATCAAGAAGAATCCCAATTTGCACGCCGAACTCAAGCTGGTCTTGAAGGACTCCCCCAACTACGTGGGGGTGCGCAAAGGCGATACGGCGCTCCTCGACAAGGTGAACGCCATCTTGCGCCAAGCACGGGCCGACGGCACACTCAACAGCTACTCCGAACACTGGCTCGGGCGCGGTCTCGGAAACCTTCCCGAGTAAGTGGCGGCGATGAGCGGCCGGCGTTGGCCAAATCTATTCGCCCGACCTAGACACGCAGCATGACGCTCGACTTCGCCACCGTACTCGCACAGTGGCCGATTCTGCTGCGCGGATTTGGGCTGACCTGCGTCCTCACGGCGATGATGACGGTCTTCGGCACGTTGCTCGGCATCGCCTGCGCGTGGTCACGCGCGCAGGGACCTCGTTGGCTCGGCCTGGCGGTTGGCGTGTATGTGGAGCTGTTCCGGAACACGCCATTCATCATCCAACTGTTCTTCATCTTTTTCGGTCTGCCCTCGCTGGGATTGCGGTTCGACCCCGTCACAGCGAGCATCGTGGCGCTCACGCTCGACCTTGGCGCGTACGCCAGCGAGATCATCCGCGCCGGCATCGAGGCGACGCCGCGCGGGCAGGTCGAAGCAGCGCAGAGCTTGGCACTCACCCGCTGGCAGATCTTCTCCCGTGTCGTCTTGCCGCCGGGGCTGGCGCGCGTCTGGCGCGCATTGGTCAGCCAGATCATCATCGTGATGCTGGTGTCGGCGATCTGCAGCCAGATTTCCACCAAGGAAATCTCCTACGCGGCGGACTTGATTTCAAGCCGTACTTTCCACAGCTTCGAGTCCTATCTCGTCGCCACGGCGCTTTATCTGGGGTTGGCCGTGGTGTTGCGCCGGTTTCTCAACTGGTTCGGTCCGCGTTTCATCTTCGGACGCTAGGCAAGCCCTGACACCATGGTTGACTTCTCGCTCTGGGACATCGCGCGGCAGCTTTTGCTGGCTTTACGCTGGACGCTTGGCTTGTCGTTGATTGCTGTCGTGGGCGGTGGTGCCTTGGGGTTTCTCGTTTTGGTGGCGCGGCTCGCCAGGATTCCCGGCGCGGCCGCCGTGGCGTCGATCTACGTGCATCTATTCCAAGGCACCCCGCTGCTGATGCAGCTCTTTCTCTGCTACTTCGGCCTAGCCATGCTTGGGGTGGACACCTCGCCGCTGTTGGCCGCGTCAGTTTGCCTCGTACTCTATACCGGTGCCTACCTGACCGAGATCTGGCGCGGTTGCGTCGAAGCCGTGCCGCGTGGACAGTGGGAAGCCGCAGCAAGCTTGGCGATGAGCCTGCACGAGCAACTGCGCTACGTCATCGCACCGCAAGCCGGGCGCATCGCCATGGCGCCAACAGTCGGTTTCCTGGTCCAAGTTATCAAGGGCACTGCGCTAACGTCGGTCATCGGCTTTGTCGAAATCACGAAGGCTGGCCAGATGATTGCCAACGCCACCTACCAGCCCTTCCTGGTGTATAGCTGCGTTGGCCTCCTTTATTTCGCCCTGTGCTATCCCCTCTCACTCTGGAGCCGCCACATGGAGCGACGGCTGCAGTATCGACACTAGACGCCCAACATCATGACGCAGGACGCACGCCCACAGACCCCTTTCCCTCTCGTTGATATTCGTGGTCTGCGCAAGCGCTTCGGGACCACCGAGGTTCTACGTGGCATCGATCTGCAAGTCGCGCGCAGCGAGGTCATCTGCATCATCGGCAAGAGTGGGTCCGGCAAAAGCACCCTGTTGCGCTGCCTGAACGGACTCGAACAGTTCCAGGAGGGCGCACTCACCATCGATGGTCAGGCCATGCGGCATGACGATGCACGCGCGATGCGTGAATGGCGGCAAGGCGTGGGTATGATCTTCCAGAGCTTCAACCTTTTTCCTCATCTCACCGCGGGGAAAAACGTCATGCTGGCGCCCAGGCTCGTCAGAGGCTACCCGGAGTCCGAAGCTAAGACTCGTGCGCAAACGCTTCTAGATCGCGTCGGCTTGGCGGACAAGTTCGACAGCTATCCTGATCAACTCTCCGGAGGTCAACAACAGCGCGTGGCGATTGCTCGTGCCTTGGCCATGGATCCAATCGTGTTGTTGTGCGACGAGATCACCTCGTCGCTCGATCCCGAACTCGTCGGCGAAGTCCTTCAGGTCATTGAGAATCTCGCCGGACAAGGCATGACCATCATCATGGTGACGCACGAAATGCACTTCGCCCGCAAGGTGAGCCACCGCGTCGTCTTCATGCATCAAGGCAAAATACACGAATCCGGAACGCCCGCCGAGATTTTTGGTGCCCCGCGAACTCCTGAACTCCGGACGTTTCTGTCCACGCTGAACTCCTAGGAGTCTGTCGGGCTTTCCGGGCTTTCGAATGACGGCACGATCCGAGACAATTGCGGCAGTGCATTCAGGACTTTTTTGTGATGAGCCGCTTCGTTTGCGTTGACCGAGACACTGCCTACCTGCTGTCGCCGTCGGTGGACGAGTGGTTGCCGCAGGATCCCTTGGCACGGTTTGTTGTTGAGGTCATCGACCGGCTCGATCTGGAGGATCTGACCAAGCAGTACGCGGGGCGCGGCTCGGCCGCGCATCATCCTGCCGTGTTGCTGGGGCTGCTGATCTACGGCTATGCCAACGGCGTGCATGCGAGTCGCAAGATCGAACGCGCCACCTACGACTCGGTGGCGTTCCGCTTTGTTGCGGCCAACACGCACCCCGACCACGACACGCTGGCGACGTTCCGTCGGCGCTTTCTCAAGGAAGTCGAGACGCTGTTCGTGCAGGTGCTGGTGCTGGTGCTGGCGCGCGAGATGAAGCTGCTCAAGCTTGGGCACATTGCGTTGGACGGCACGAAGGTCCGAGCCAACGCGAGCAAGCACAAGGCGCTGTCGTGGGCACATGCCAACAAGATCGAGGCGCAATTGCGCCAGGAAGTCCAGACCCTGCTGGCCCTGGCCGAGCAGAACGACCGCATCACCAAGCCAGACGGCATGGATGTGCCCGCCGAGATCGCCCGCCGTGAGGATCGTCTGAGTGCCATCGCGCAGGCCAAGGCCAAGATCGAGCAACGCGCAGCCGAACGCTTCAAGGCAGAGCAGCACGAGTTCGAGGCCAAGCAGGCCAAGCGCCGGGCCCAGCGCGACGCTGGCAAGAAGCCCCGCGGCAAGGACCCAGAGCCACCCCAGGCAGGTCCCCGGAGCAGTGACCAGGTCAACCTGACGGACGACGAGTCGCGCATCATGCCGGTGTCTGGCGGCGGCTTCGAGCAGAGCTACAACGCACAGGCCGGCGTGGACATCGACACGATGATGGTGGTCACCGCGCACGTCACGCAGGCCTGCAATGACAAGCGCGAAGTGGTGCCCACGCTCAAGCAGATTGCGGCGCTGCCCGAAGCGTTGGGCACGGTGCAGACACTCGTCGCCGACAACGGCTTCTACAGCCAAACCAATGCGGTCGCCTGCGCGCAGACGGGAATCGAGCCGTTGCTGGCGATCAAGCGAGGGGCGCATCACGAACCACTGGTGGAACGATTCGCTCCCGACTCAGACGCGCCGCAGACGACGGATCCGGTCGCCAACATGGCTCACCGGCTGTTCACGCAGGCCGGCAAGGCACTGTACAAACTTCGCAAACAGACTGTCGAGCCGGTGTTCGGCATCATCAAGCAGGTCATGGGCTGGCGTCAGATGAGCATGCGCGGGCTGCACAAGGCGCAAGGCGAGTGGACCCTCGTGACCATGGCCTGGAACATCAAGCGCATGCATGTGCTGCGCGCCGGGTGAGGCGGCAGGGGCAAAATGCGACCGGACGCGCCGCAGACGGCCCATCCTGCGTCCCATCCATGGCGCCCCCTCCAGGCGCCCGCGCAAGCGCCGAACACGATCGGACCACGCCGAGTCGCGTCAAAAACCACGCCGCACGCCTCCACCGACTTCACTCCGATTCAAGTCCGACAGACTCCTAGATAGTGTCGTCACGAGATGAGTAGGATGTTGTTTAGCAAAGACAGCGGTGCAGGCGAATGGCTGAGACGCATCAACGGCATGACATCTCCGATGCGGCGTGGGCTCTGCTTG
>NZ_JBTRXV010000117.1:0-9730 GCF_054608695.1 Thiomonas sp. | reverse complement strand
TCTCGTCGAAGGGGTTCATGCTCATCTTCACGCCTGCGGTGTCGATGCCGCTGCCATCCGGCTTGACCCGCACCTTGACGTTGTAATCGACCACGCGCTTGACCGCGACCAGCACTTTCATTCAAGACTCCTGAGGAATGGGAACAACGGTTTCCGAGTATAGGCAGCGCCATTCAGAGCCAAGTGGGCTCACGGCAAATAACCCAAAAAAATCGAACGACCGTTCTTTTTTCTAGTGTATCGGCCTGTGGATACCGAATCAAGCCCCTTGCACGGGCTGAATGGGGTTGTTGTCCGGGGACGAAGGCTCGCCCGGCTCCGGAGCCGGGGGCTGATCCGGCTTTTGTCCCGGGCCCCAATGCAGCACCCGCTGCGGGAAGGGAAACTCCACGTTGGCGGCTCTGAGCGCGCGCCAGACCGCCAGGTTCACGGCACCACGGATATTGAGGGTGCCGTTCTCGGGATCGGCAATCCAGTAGCCGATGGTGATCTCCAGACCGTCGCTGCCGAAGTTGCTGAGCACGGCGTTGGGAGCCGGGTCGTGCAGCACGCGGGCGACCGAGATGGCCGTTTCGCGAATCAGGGGAAGCACGACGTCCAGGTCGCTGGCATAGCCCACCGAGACGGTGGTGGACATCCACACATTGGGGTCGGTGTACGACAGGTTTTCGATGCGGTTGGAGATCAGCATCTCGTTGGGCACGATGGACTCGGTGCCGCCGCTGCTGCGCACCACGGTGTAGCGGGTCTTGATGTCCAGGATCTTGCCCTGGAAGGTGTCCAGGCGCACGTTGTCGCCGACCCGCAAACTGCGCTCGAGGAGGATGACGAAACCCGAAACGTAGTTGGCCGCGATGCGCTGCAGGCCCAGCCCCAGGCCCACGCCCAGGGCGCCGCCGAACACGCCCAGCACGGTGAGGTCGATGCCCACCATCTGCAGCGCCACCAGCAAGGCAACGGTGAAGATGGCGGCGCGAATCAGGCGCGACAGCACCAGACGCAGATTGATTTCCAGCGGCGACGCCAGCAACCTGCTTTCCAGCAGCGACGACACCCACAAGGCCAGGACCAGCGTGATGGCGATGGAGGCGATGCCTCGCATCAGCGTCCAGCCGGTGAGGCGCTGGTTGCCGAGATGGAAGGAAAAGGCGTCCAGCGCCTCGATGATTTCCGGCAGCGCGCCGCTCAGGTAGAGGAACAGCCCCAGCCAGGCCAGCCAGCTCAGGCCGCGCACCAGGAAGCGGATGGGTTCGCTGCCCGGAAACGCGCGTTGCGAAGCCCGGGCTGCAACCCGCACCAGCAGCCACACAGCCAGCGCTGGCAGCGCCAGCTTGAGCAAGGGCGCGTTGCGCAGCATGGGCGTGGCGTGGCGCGCAAACTGCAGCGACAGCAGCGCAATGATCGGCATGCCCACGCCGTCGCCCAGCGCCGCGCGCAACGCAGCCTTCCAGGTGGCGGCCGCCATCAGGCGACGCTCCAGCCACATCCCTGCGACCAGCCCCAGAAGCAGGGCACCCGCAATCAGCAGCAGCTGCCAGCGCAGCTGCGCCCAGGGATGGTGGAGGACGGCGAGAAGCAGGGGGGATTCCATGGATGCGTGCGGCTAGGCCAAAGCCGCATGCTATCGGCAGCAAGCGCCGCACGTCAGCCACTTGTGCGTCGACCTGGGAGCGCCGTCATCAAGGCCGGCCGGCACTTCCCGAACCGGCCTCAATGCCCACCGCGCCACGCCGGTGCGCGTTTGTCGATGAAGGCCTGCACGCCTTCCAGCGCCTCTTCGGTCATGAAGTTGCACGTCATGGTCTGGCCCGCCAGCTGGTAGGCGCCGGCAATGCCCATTTCGATCTGGCGATAAAACTGCGCCTTGCCCATGGCGATGGCCGAAGCCGGCTTGGCCAGAATGCTCTGCACCAGCTTCTCCACCTCGGCGTCCAGCGCCTCGGGGGCGGCCACGCGGTTCACCAGCCCCCATTGCAGCGCGGTTGCGGCGTCGATGAAGTCGCCGGTCAGCAGCATCTCCATGGCCACCTTGCGCGGCACATTGCGCGCCAGCGGCACGCTGGGGGTGGAGCAGAACAAGCCGACGTTGATGCCCGAGACGGCGAAGCGCGCATCGCTTGCTGCCACCGCCAAATCGCACTGCGCCACGAGCTGGCAGCCGGCCGCGGTGGCAATGCCGTGCACCCGGGCGATGACCGGCTGCGGCAGCGCGAGCAGGCCGAGCATGACCTTGCTGCAGCGCTCGAACAGATCGCTGCTTTTCTCGGCGCTGGGCTCGGCGCGCATTTCCTTCAGATCGTGCCCGGCGCAGAACGCGCGGCCCGCGCCCTGGATGATGACGACGCGCGCGGACGACTCGCCCTGCAGCGCGTCGATCTCGGCCTGCAGCGCGCCCAGCAGCGCGTCCGACAGGGCGTTGAAGGCCTGCGGCCGGTTCAGGGTGAGCGTCACCACGCCGCGCGCGTCGCGGGTGTTGAGCACCAGAGGGGATTGGGCTTGCAGTACGGCATTCATGGCGGTCTCCTTGATAGTTGCTTGAATTCGCAGTGTCGTCGCGGACTCCGCGCTCACCCATCGATGGCGCTGCGCGAGCGGGCCTGCTCGCGCAGCGCGAATTTCTGGATCTTGCCGGTGGAGGTCTTGGGCACCTCGCCGAACACCACCTTGCGCGGCACCTTGAAACCGGCCAGATGGAGCTTGCAAAAGGCCATGATGTCCTCGGCCGTGGCCTGCGCGCCAGGCTTGCGTTCGATGAAGGCGCAAGGCGTCTCGCCCCATTTCGCATCGGGCATGGCGACCACCGCCGCCACCATCACCGCCGGATGACGATACAGCACATCTTCCACCTCGATGCTGGAGATGTTTTCGCCGCCGGAGATGATGATGTCCTTGCTGCGGTCCTTGATCTTGATGTAGCCGTCCGGGTCGACCACCGCCAGGTCGCCGGTGTGGAACCAGCCGCCGCGAAAGGCCTCGGCCGTGGCCTGCGGGTTGCCCAGATAGCCCTTCATCATGATGTTGCCCTTGAACATGACCTCGCCCATCGTCTGGCCGTCGTGCGGCACCTCCTCCAGGGTGTCGGCGTCGCGCACCGTGGCGCCGTCCTGCAGGTGGTAGCGCACGCCCTGGCGCGCGTTCAGGCGGGCACGCTCGGACAGCGGCAGCGCGTCCCAGTCGGCCTGCTTGGCGCAGACCGTGGCCGGGCCGTAGACCTCGGTGAGGCCATACACATGGGTGAGCTCGAAGCCCATCGCCTCCAGGCCCTCGATCATCGCGGCCGGCGGCGCGGCACCCGCCACCATCGCCCGCACCTTTTGCGCGATGCCCGCTTTCATCTCCGCCGGGGCGTTCACCAGCAGGCCGTGGACGATGGGCGCGCCGCAGTAATGCGTCACGCCCTCGCCGCGCATGCGCTCGAAAATCGCCTGCGCCTCGACCTTGCGCAGGCAGACGTTGATGCCGGCGCGCGCCGCCACCGTCCATGGAAAACACCAGCCATTGCAATGGAACATCGGCAGGGTCCAGAGGTACACCGGGTGGCGCGGCATGTCCCATTCCAGGATGTTGGAGACCGCGTTGACATAGGCGCCGCGGTGCGAATAGACCACGCCTTTGGGCTTGCCGGTGGTGCCCGAGGTGTAGTTCAGGGCGATGGACTCCCACTCGTGCGTCACACCCGGCAAGGTGTCAGCGGGGTCGCCCTCGGCCAGCAGCGCGTCGTAGTCCAGGCTGCCGATGGGCTCGCCCTGCGCGACGAATTCGGGATCGGGCACGTCCACCACCAGCGGCGCCGGCAGGCCCTGCGCCACGGCCAGGTCCAGCGCGCGGCGCATCACGCCGGTCAGCTCGGCATCCGCCAGCACCGCCTTGGCGCCGCCATGCAGCAGCATGTAGGCCAAGGCTTCGGCATCCAGCCTGGTGTTCAACGCGTTGAGCACCAGGCCGGCCAGCGGCACGCCGAAATGCGTCTCCACCATGGCCGGCACATTGGGCAGCATCACCGCCACCACGTCGCCACGTTGCAAGCCGCGCCGCACCAGGCTGGACGCCAGGCGGCGGCAGCGCTCGCGCGTTTGCCCCCAGGTGCGGCGCAGCGCGCCGTGGGCGATGGCGATGCGCTGCGGGTACAGGTCGGCCGCGCGGTCGAGAAAAATCAGGGGTGTGAGCGGCGCGTGGTTGGCCGCGTTGGGCGCGAGGTCGGTGTCGTTCATGCGGATCTCCGTTAGGGCCATGTTGCGCCTTCTGCCTTGCTGTGAACTTGCGCGATGGACAACTCCGTGCGACTCCTTGCGGCGCCTCAGTCGTCCAAGCCCGCCAGCACGCGCACATGCGCCGCGACGCTGCGGCCCAGGGCGCTCAGGTTGTAGCCCCCCTCCAGGCAGGAGACGATGCGCCCCTCGCACACCTCGGCCGCCAGCTCGCGCAGCGCGCGGGTGATCCAGGCGTAATCGGCCTCCACCAAGCCCATCTGGCCGAGGTCGTCTTCGCGGTGGGCATCGAAACCGGCGGAGATGAAGATCATTTGCGGCGCAAAAGCGCGCAGGCGCGGCAGCCACTGCTGCTGCACCACCTCGCGCACCCGTGCGCCGTTGCTGTAGGCCGGCAGCGGCACGTTGAGCATGTTGGCGGCTGGCTGTTCGGTGCCGCTGTACGGGTAGAAGGGATGCTGGAAAAAACTCGTCATGAGCACCCGTGCATCGCCGCTGAAAATGTCTTCCGTGCCGTTGCCGTGATGCACGTCGAAATCGACGATGGCCACGCGCTCCAGCCCGCGCTTGTCCAGCGCATGACGCGCCGCCACCGCCACGTTGTTGACGAAGCAAAAACCCATGGCCTGCGCACGCATGGCGTGGTGGCCAGGCGGGCGAATGGCACAGAACGCGTTGTCGAGGCTGCCGTCCAGCACCGCGTCGGTCGCCGCGATGGCCGCCCCGACCGCACGGCGTACGGCCTGCCAGGTCTGCGGGTTCATCGCCGTGTCGGGATCGATCCAGGCATAACCGGCCTCGATGCTGCCCGCCTCGCGCAAGCCTGCGATCAGGGCGGCGCTGTGCGCCAGCTCCATCGCCGGCTCGTCCGCCAGCGGCACCGATGGGCGCAGCAGCACCCAGTCCAGGCCGCTGGCCATCAGCCGATCGTCGATCGCGGCCAGGCGCTGCGGGCTTTCGGGGTGATCCGCGCCCATCTCGTGCAGGCGGCAATCGGGGTGGGTGTAATACCCGGTGCGCATGGTGTCTCCTCGCGATTCGACATCTGACGATTTTCGATGCCCCGCACTCAGCCGATTCCAGAGTGCGTAGGCACAATGCTGGTTCATTGTGCTACTGCGGGTCGCGCCGCGTTTTCTACCCCCATGAACCCCCAACTCGCTGCCCTGGTGGCCCAGATCGACACCGTGCTGGTCGGCAAGAATGCGCAATCCCGGCTGGCGGTGTGCTGCCTGCTGGCCGGCGGCCATTTGCTGATCGAAGACCTCCCCGGCGTCGGCAAGACCACCCTGGCCCACACCCTGGCCCACACCTTCGGGCTGGAGTTTTCCCGCGTGCAGTTCACCGCCGACCTGATGCCCGGCGACCTGCTCGGCGTCACCGTCTACGACCGCAACACCGGAGCCTTCGCCTTCCATCCCGGCCCGGTGTTCACCCAGGTGCTGCTGACCGACGAAATCAATCGCGCCCCGCCCAAGACGCAAAGCGCCTTGCTGGAAGCGATGGAAGAACGCCAGGTGAGCATCGACGGCGCCACCCGCACCCTGCCCTCGCCGTTTTTCGTCATCGCCACGCAGAACCCGCACGACCAGCGCGGCACCTATGCCCTGCCCGAGTCCCAGCTCGACCGCTTTCTCATGTGCCTGTCGCTCGGCTACCCCGACGCCGCCGCCGAGCGCGCGCTGCTGCTGGGCGAAGACCGCCGCAGCCTGCTGGGCCGCCTGCCCGCCCTGCTCAACGCCACCTCGCTGGCCGCGCTGCAGCAGCAGGCCCAAGCCGTGCATGTCGCCGCCCCGCTGGTGGACTATGTGCAGCGCCTGCTCGCCGCCACGCGCGACCCGCGCCGCTTCGCCGAAGGCCTGAGCCCCCGCGCCGGCCTGGCCCTGCTGCGCGCCAGCCGCGCCCACGCCCTGCTGCAAGGGCGCGACTACTGCAGCCCGGAAGACGTGCAGACCGTGCTCCCCGCCATCGCCGCGCACCGCCTGCACCCGGCGGCCGAAACCGCAGGCTCGCGCGACGCCGTGCTCGGGCAGATTGCCGAGCTGCTGCGGCAAGTGCCCATCTGAAGCGCGGAGCAAGGCATGCGCTGCCCCACTGCCCCCCACCAGGCCGTCGCGCCATCTGCACCGTTTGCGCGACATGACCGGGCGGCGGCACAACCCCTCGCCTTGCGGAGCCCGCATTGAGCAAGCCCGCCGCCAGCACGCTCGAAGCGCGCCGCCTCTGGCCCGGCAGACGCGCCGCGCCAGACCCGCGCCCGCCCTCGCCCAACAGCCTGCGCGAGCGCTTCGGCCGCTGGGCGCAGGCGCGCCACGAGCCCGGGGCGCAAACCCTGCTGAGTCATCGCAACGTCTACATCCTGCCCACGCGTGCCGGCTGGTTCTTCGCCCTCACCCTGCTGGTGCTGCTGGTCGCGGCCATCAACTACCAGCTCAACCTCGGCTACCTGCTCACCTTCCTGCTCGCGGGCAGCGCCCTGGTGTCGCTGCACGTCACCCACAACAATGTGCGCGGCTTGACGCTCGCCGCCCGCATGCCCGACGACGCCCTGCTCTACGCCGGTCAGCCCGCCGCGCTGCGCCTGCAACTGCACAGCCCCGGGCGCCAGCGCTGGGGCCTGCAACTCGCCGTCGGACGCCAGGGCTGGCATGCGCTGGACGTGGGGCGCGACGCCACCGCCGACTTCGCCCTGCCCTGGACCCCGCCCGCGCGCGGCCACCAGCCCTGGCCGCTGCTGCTGATCGAGAGCCGCTACCCGCTGGGCCTGTGGCGCGCCTGGAGCGTGTGGCGTCCCGGTGCTGCGCTCTGGGTCTATCCGCAACCCGAAAACCCGGCGCCGCCGCTGCCCGCGCAGCACCAGGTTCGCAGCGCAGGCCAGGTGCCCGCGCGCCAGGTGCTCGGCGACGAACTCGACGACCTTCGCCCCTACCGCCGTGGCGACCCATTGCGCCATGTGGTGTGGAAAAAAACCGCGACCGACGACCTCGTCGTGCGCGCCGCCACCCCCGCCACCGCCCAGCCCGAGCGCTGGCTCGACTGGGCCGATCTGCCCGCCGCACTGCCGCTCGAAGCACGTCTGTCGCGCCTGTGCGCCTGGGTGCTGGCAGCAGCGCAGGCCCCCCAGCCCTACGGCCTGCGCCTGCCTGGCCGCGACATCCCCCCGGGCCACGGCCCCGCGCACACGCGCCAGTGTCTGCGCGGGCTGGCAGGCTACGGCCGCGTCGATGCGGTCGGTTGATGGCATGCAGGCCGCCTCCCCGTCTCCGCTCCGCAGCACGGCCCGCTGGCTCGCCCATCTGCGCAGCTTGCCGCGCGACGCGCGCGACACGCTGTTCCTGCTCGCCGTCGCCGCCATCACCCTGGTGCCGCTGGCCGGGCATCTGCCGGGCTGGGCGGTGGCGGGGTCTGGCGCCCTGCTGGCGTGGCGCGCCCTGCTGGCTTGGCGCAGCCGGCCGCTGCCGTCGCGCTGGTGGCTGGCGCTGCTGCTCATGCTCGGCGTGGCCGGTGCCTTGCTGCAGTTCCACACCATCTTCGGGCGCGACCCGGGCATCACCCTCGTCAGCCTGCTGCTCGGGCTGAAGGCGCTGGAAACGCGCAACCGGCGCGATGCCTATGTGTTGTTCTACCTCGGCTTTTTCGGCGTCTCGGCCAACTTCCTGTATTCGCAATCGGCCCTCACCGCCGGGTGGATGCTGTTGGCCACGGCGGGCTGGATCACCGCCCTGGTCAACGCCAACCTGCCCGCCGGCGAGCCGCCGCTGCGCCAGCGCCTGTGGCTCACGACCAAGCTGCTGGCTTTCGGCACGCCGGCCATGGTCGTGCTGTTCCTGCTGTTTCCGCGCTTCGCCGGGCCACTGTGGGCGCTGCCGAGTTCGGCCTCCAACGCCACCGGGTTGTCCGACCAGATGGACGCCGGCTCCATCGCCAGCCTGGCGCGCGACGACAGCGTGGCGTTCCGTGTCGAGTTCCTCGGTCCCCGTCCGCCCGAGCGCGAGCTGTACTGGCGCGGCCCGGTGCTCACCCTCTTCAACGGCCGTCAATGGAGCCCGCTTCCCGTCAGCCCGCAGGCCATTTCCGCCAGGCTCGACCAGCCGCGCAACGTCCGCACCGAAGGCCCCGGCATCCGCTACGCCGTCACGCTGCAGCCTTCGCAGCAGCCCTTCGTCTTCGCGCTCGACGCCGCTAAAGGCCCGCCAGTGCTCTACGGTCAGCCACAGACCGAGGTGGCCCAGCTCTCCAACCTGGAGCTGCGCGCCAGCCGGCCCATCACCCGGCTCACGCGCTACGACATCACCTCCTACCCCCGCTTCAGCTACGGGCCGCGCCGATTGAGCCCGCGCTTCGAGGCCGATCTGCAACTGCCGCCCGGCGACAACCCGCGCACCGTCGCCCTGGGTGAGCAGTTCGCCCGCCAGGCGCAGGCGGATGGCGGCGGCCCGCTGCAGGTGGCGCAAGCCGTGCTGCAGATGTTCCGCCGCGAGCCCTTCCACTACAGCCTGAACCCCGGCGCCTACCCCGGGCGCAACCAGATCGACGACTTTCTGTTCGACCGCCGCGTCGGCTTTTGCGAGCACTATGCCCAGGCTTTCGTCGTGCTCCTGCGCGCCGCCGGCATTCCAGCGCGCATCGTCACCGGCTATCAGGGCGGGCGCGAAAACCCCATCGACCACACCTGGGTGGTGCGCCAGAGCGACGCCCATGCCTGGGCCGAATACTGGGTGGCCGGGCGTGGCTGGCTGCGCGCCGACCCCACCGCCATGGTCGACCCCTCCCGCATCGACCGCAGCGGGCAGACCCTCGCCGCGCGCGAGCCGCTGCTCGGCATTGCCGCCTTCGGCCCGCGTGACGCCGCCCTGCTGCTGCGCCTGCGCAACCTGGGCGATGCGCTCAACAACGCCTGGAACCAATGGGTGCTGGACTACGGCCAAACCCGGCAGAACAACCTGCTGCGCAAGCTCGGCATGGCGCAACCCAACTGGGCGCAACTCTCCGCGCTGGCGGTTGCCGCGCTCAGCCTGGCCGTCAGCCTCATGGGCCTGCTGCTGGTGTGGGAGCGACGCAAGACCGACCCTTGGAACGCCGCCTACGCCGCGCTGCGCGCGCGCCTGAGCCAAGCCGGCATCGCCAGCTCCCCGTCCGATGCCCCTGCAGCCCTGGCCGCGCGCCTGCGCCAAAGCGCACTGGCGCCCGCAGCCGTCACCGAAGCCTGCGCCCTGCTCGACGCCCTGGACCGCTGGCGCTACGCCCGACCCGACGCCGATCGGGCCCGGAGCGAGCGGCAACGACTGCGCCAGCTGCGCCGCCACATCGCCCGGCTGCGGCTGACGCCGGGATTCGCGGGCCAGAACTGACGCCCGGCGCCCATTCGCACCGCCAGGCTCAATGCGCCGACGCGGTTTCCTTGCCCAGATACGTTGCCTGCACCTCGGGCGATTCGAGCAGTTCGCGTGCGCTGGCCTGCAGGGCGATGCGCCCGGTTTCCAGCACATAGCCACGATCGGCCAGCTTCAGCGCCATGCGTG
>NZ_JBTRXV010000116.1:0-10098 GCF_054608695.1 Thiomonas sp. | reverse complement strand
TTACTCGATAATTTTCGCCACGACGCCGGCGCCGACGGTACGGCCGCCCTCGCGAATGGCAAAGCGCAGGCCTTCTTCCATGGCGATCGGGTGGATGAGCTTGACGGTGATGCTCACATTATCGCCCGGCATGACCATTTCCTTGTCCTTGGGCAGCTCGATGGCGCCGGTGACGTCGGTGGTGCGGAAGTAGAACTGCGGGCGGTAGTTGTTGAAGAACGGGGTGTGACGCCCGCCCTCGTCCTTGGAGAGCACGTAGATCTCGGCGGTGAAGTGGGTGTGGGGCTTGACGCTGCCGGGCTTGCACAGCACCTGGCCGCGCTGCACGTCTTCGCGCTTGGTGCCGCGCAGCAGGATGCCCACGTTGTCGCCCGCCTGGCCCTGGTCGAGCAGCTTGCGGAACATCTCCACGCCGGTGCAGGTGGTCTTTTGGGTGGCGGCGATGCCGACGATCTCGATTTCTTCGCCCACCTTGATGATGCCGCGCTCGATGCGCCCGGTCACCACGGTGCCGCGCCCGGAGATGGAGAACACGTCTTCCACGGGCATGAGGAAGGCGCCGTCGACCGCGCGCTCGGGCGTGGGGATGTAGCTGTCCAGGGCGTCGGCCAGGCGCAAGATGGCTTGTTCGCCGAGCTCGCCCTTGTCGCCTTCCAGGGCCAGCTTGGCGGAGCCGTGGATGATGGGGGTGTCGTCGCCGGGGAAGTTGTACTTGGTGAGCAGCTCGCGCACTTCCATCTCGACGAGCTCGAGCAGCTCGGCGTCGTCGACCATGTCGCACTTGTTGAGGAAGACGATGATGTAGGGCACGCCGACCTGGCGCGCCAGCAGGATGTGCTCGCGGGTCTGGGGCATGGGGCCGTCGGCGGCGGACACGACCAGGATGGCGCCGTCCATCTGCGCGGCGCCGGTGATCATGTTTTTGACGTAGTCGGCGTGGCCGGGGCAGTCGACGTGGGCGTAGTGCCGGTTCTTGGTCTCGTATTCGACGTGCGCGGTGTTGATGGTGATGCCGCGCGCCTTCTCTTCCGGGGCCGCGTCAATCTGGTCGTACGCCTTGGCTTCGCCGCCGAACTTGCTCGACAGCACCGTGGTGATGGCCGCCGTCAGCGTGGTCTTGCCGTGGTCCACGTGGCCAATCGTCCCCACGTTCACGTGTGGCTTGGTCCGCTCAAATTTGCTCTTCGCCATGATGAATGCCTTTAGAACTTGGTCAAATAAACTCGAAATTACTTGCTGGTACGCGCGCTGATGATGGCCTCTGCCACATTCCTGGGTGCTTCGGAGTAGTGCTTGAATTCCATGGAATAGGTGGCACGACCCTGAGACATCGAACGCAGCGTTGTGGAATAGCCAAACATCTCGGACAAAGGCACTTCGGCGCGTATGACCTTGCCACCCGTGACAATTTCATCCATGCCCTGAACCATGCCGCGGCGCGACGACAAATCGCCCATCACGTTGCCGGCATAGTCTTCCGGCGTCTCAACTTCAACGGCCATCATGGGCTCAAGAATCACAGGACTGGCTTTGCGGCATCCGTCCTTGAAGCCCATCGACGCAGCCATCTTGAAAGCCTGCTCGGAGGAATCGACCTCGTGGTAGGAACCGAAATGCAAGGTCACTTTCACGTCAACCACTGGGTACCCGGCCAAAACACCCGAGTTCAGTGTTTCCTCGATGCCTTTTTGCACAGCGGGGATGTACTCGCGTGGCACGACACCACCCTTGATCGCATCAACGAACTGAAAGCCCTTGCCAATCTCATTCGGCTCGATCTTGAGGACGACATGCCCGTACTGCCCCTTGCCACCGGACTGGCGAACGAACTTGCCCTCAGCGTTGTCCACGGTCTTGCGAATGGTCTCACGATATGCCACCTGCGGCTTGCCGACATTCGCCTCGACGCCGAACTCGCGCCGCATACGGTCGACGATGATCTCCAGGTGGAGTTCACCCATGCCGGAAATAATGGTCTGCCCTGACTCTTCATCGGTCTTGACGCGGAAGGAGGGGTCTTCCTGAGCCAAGCGCTGCAAGGCAATGCCCATTTTCTCCTGGTCTGCCTTGGTCTTTGGCTCCACGGCTTGAGAAATGACCGGCTCCGGAAAGATCATCTTTTCCAAAGTGATGATGGAATTTGGATCGCACAGGGTTTCACCAGTCGTCACTTCGCGCAAGCCTACGCACGCTGCAATATCGCCAGCGCGCACTTCCTTGATTTCGTCACGCTGATTGGCATGCATTTGCAACAGGCGGCCGATACGTTCCTTTTTACCCTTGATAGGGTTGTAAATGGTGTCGCCCGAAGCAAGTATGCCGGAATAAACTCGAATAAAAGTCAATTGCCCCACATAGGGGTCGGTCATCAACTTAAATGCAAGTGCAGAAAATTTCTCATCATCACTTGCGCGTCGCTGCGTGTCTGCCTCGTCATCATCTGTACCATGAACAGGCGGAATATCAACAGGCGACGGGAGAAAATCAATCACAGCATCCAGCATGCGTTGCACGCCTTTGTTCTTGAATGCTGTTCCGCAAAGCATGGGCTGGATTTCACCCGCGATTGTTCTCGCACGCAAGCCCTGCTTAATTTCTTCCTCAGTCAATTCACCCGACTCGAGATAACGATTCATCAAATCTTCGTTGGCCTCGGCCGCGGCCTCAATCATATTTGAGCGCCACTTCTCGACTTCTCCAAGCAACTCCGTAGGGATGGTTTGATATTCAAATTTCATGCCCTGAGACGCCTCATCCCAGATAATAGCCTTCATTTTGAGAAGGTCAACGACGCCTATGAAATTCTCTTCAGCCCCGATGGGATAAACGACAGGCACAGGATTAGCCTTAAGCCGACCTTTCATCTGGTCATAGACTTTGAAAAAATTAGCTCCCGTGCGGTCCATCTTATTAACGAAAGCGAGGCGCGGAACTTTGTACTTGTTAGCTTGACGCCAGACTGTTTCAGATTGGGGCTGAACACCGCCCACGGCGCAATACACCATGCATGCGCCGTCAAGTACGCGCATGGAACGCTCAACTTCGATTGTGAAATCGACGTGGCCTGGAGTATCGATAATGTTGATTCGATGCTCAGGGAGGGACAGATCCATCCCCTTCCAGAAACAAGTCGTGGCGGCTGATGTGATGGTGATGCCGCGCTCCTGCTCCTGCTCCATCCAATCCATCGTGGCAGCGCCATCATGCACCTCGCCAATCTTGTGATTAACGCCGGTGTAGAACAGAATGCGCTCGGTCGTCGTGGTTTTGCCGGCATCAATATGCGCGGAAATACCGATATTCCGATATCGCTCAATAGGAGTCTTTCTAGCCATCATATGCCCCGAAAATTAGAACCTGAAATGGGAGAAAGCCTTATTTGCCTCAGCCATGCGGTGAACCTCGTCACGACGCTTCATGGCAGAGCCACGACCCTCGGAGGCCTCCATCAGCTCATTAGCCAGGCGCTGGGCCATGGATTTCTCACCACGTTTTTTAGCCGCCTCACGGATCCAGCGCATAGCCAAGGCCGCGCGACGCTGGGGACGCACTTCAACAGGAACTTGGTAATTAGCGCCACCGACACGGCGGGATTTAACCTCAACAACAGGTTTCACATTGCTCAGCGCCAACGCGAAAACCTCAACGGGATCTTTGCCGCTTTTCGCCTGAATCGTCTCGAAAGCACCATAGACAATACTTTCGGCGATGGCTTTTTTGCCAGAAAGCATGACCACATTCATAAATTTGGCGACATCGAGATTGCCGAATTTTGGATCGGGGAGAATTTCGCGCTTAGCGATTACACGGCGACGTGACATTTAAGTTCCTTTTTCAGTTGGGCCAAGCCCAGACTTCACAGTTGTGAAGCACTTACTCAACCCAATATCAGGGCTGAACAGGAGGGACGATCAATACTTATTTTTTCGGGCGCTTGGCGCCATATTTTGACCGCGACTGTTTGCGATCTTTCACGCCTTGCAAATCGAGAGAGCCACGGACAATGTGATAACGGACGCCAGGAAGGTCCTTGACACGACCACCACGCACCAGAACAACTGAGTGTTCCTGAAGATTGTGCCCTTCGCCGCCGATATAGGAGATCACCTCGAAACCATTTGTCAAACGCACTTTTGCAACCTTACGCAGTGCGGAATTCGGTTTCTTGGGGGTCGTGGTATACACACGTGTGCAAACGCCCCGGCGCTGCGGGGAGTTTTCCATAGCAGGACTTTTAGACTTGAGCGTCTCAGCTGCACGGCCCTGGCGAACCAACTGATTGATGGTTGGCATAGTGATCCCTTTTAGGAAGAACTTATGAATTATTCAAAACATGACAAAAGCCCGGCCATTCAATAAATGGCCGGGCTAGATGGTGTGCCTGACGATGTCCTACTTTCACACGCGAATGCGCACTATCATCGGCGCTGAGGTGTTTCACTGTCCTGTTCGGGATGGGAAGGAGTGGGACCACCTCGCTATGGTCATCAGGCGTAACTTGTCGGCGCACAGTCATGGAGACGTGCAACCCAATTCGAAAAGCTGTTTGCGATTACATCACACTTAAATCAAAGTTATAGGATCAAGCCTCACGGGCAATTAGTACTGGTTAGCTCAACGCATTACTGCGCTTCCACACCCAGCCTATCAACGTTGTAGTCTTCAACGACCCTTTAGGGAGATCGAGTCTCCAGGGAAGCCTAATCTTGAGGCGAGTTTCCCGCTTAGATGCTTTCAGCGGTTATCTCTTCCGCACATAGCTACCCGGCGATGCCACTGGCGTGACAACCGGTACACCAGGGGTGCGTCCACTCCGGTCCTCTCGTACTAGGAGCAGCCCCTCTCAAGCTTCCAGCGCCCACGGAAGATAGGGACAAAACTGTCTCACGACGTTTTAAACCCAGCTCACGTACCTCTTTAAATGGCGAACAGCCATACCCTTGGGACCGGCTACAGCCCCAGGATGAGATGAGCCGACATCGAGGTGCCAAACACCGCCGTCGATATGAACTCTTGGGCGGTATCAGCCTGTTATCCCCAGAGTACCTTTTATCCGTTGAGCGATGGCCCTTCCATACAGAACCACCGGATCACTATGTCCTGCTTTCGCATCTGCTCGACTTGTCAGTCTCGCAGTTAAGCACGCTTATGCCATTGCACTATCAGCACGATTTCCGACCGTACCTAGCGTACCTTCGAACTCCTCCGTTACGCTTTAGGAGGAGACCGCCCCAGTCAAACTGCCCACCATGCACTGTTCCCAATCCTGATTCAAGGACCAAGGTTAGAACCTCAAACACACCAGGGTGGTATTTCAAGGTTGGCTCCACCGGAACTAGCATCCCGGCTTCAAAGCCTCCCACCTATCCTACACAGGTCTGTTCAAAATCCAATGCAAAGCTACAGTAAAGGTTCATGGGGTCTTTCCGTCTTTCCGCGGGGAGATTGCATCATCACAAACATTTCAACTTCGCTGAGTCTCGGGAGGAGACAGTGTGGCCATCGTTACGCCATTCGTGCAGGTCGGAACTTACCCGACAAGGAATTTCGCTACCTTAGGACCGTTATAGTTACGGCCGCCGTTTACCGGGGCTTCGATCAAGAGCTTGCACCCCATCACTTAACCTTCCGGCACCGGGCAGGCGTCACACCCTATACGTCCACTTTCGTGTTTGCAGAGTGCTGTGTTTTTAATAAACAGTCGCAGCCACCTTTTCACTGCGGCCCCGTTCTGCTCAGCCTGTACGGCGTCACATACCAGGGGCGTACCTTATCCCGAAGTTACGGTACAAATTTGCCGAGTTCCTTCTCCCGAGTTCTCTCAAGCGCCTTAGAATACTCATCTCGCGCACCAGTGTCGGTTTGCGGTACGGTCATGTCCAGCTGAAGCTTAGTGGCTTTTCTTGGAAGCAGAGTATCAGTTACTTCAGCGGCAAGCCGCCTCGTCATCACATCTCAGCTAAGCCCCCCGGATTTGCCTAAGGAGCACGCCTACCTGCTTGAACCGGGACATCCAACACCCGGATAACCTAACTTTCTCCGTCCCCACATCGCACTGGACAGTGGTACAGGAATATTAACCTGTTTCCCATCGACTACGCATTTCTGCCTCGCCTTAGGGGCCGACTCACCCTACGCCGATGAACGTTGCGTAGGAAACCTTGCGCTTTCGGCGAGGGGGCTTTTCACCCCCTTTAACGCTACTCATGTCAGCATTCGCACTTCCGATACCTCCAGCATTCCTTACAGAACACCTTCACAGGCTTACGGAACGCTCCTCTACCATGTGCTTACGCACATCCGCAGCTTCGGTATATAGCTTAGCCCCGTTACATCTTCCGCGCAGGACGACTCGATCAGTGAGCTATTACGCTTTCTTTAAAGGATGGCTGCTTCTAAGCCAACTTCCTGACTGTCAAAGCCTTCCCACTTCGTTTCCCACTTAGCTATATTTAGGGACCTTAGCTGGCGGTCTGGGTTGTTTCCCTCTTGAGTCCGGACGTTAGCACCCGGTGCTCTGTCTCCCGTGCTGACACTCTTCGGTATTCGGAGTTTGCCTTGGTTTGGTAAGTCGCCATGACCCCCTAGCCAAAACAGTGCTCTACCCCCGAAGGTGATACACGAGGCACTACCTAAATAGTTTTCGAGGAGAACCAGCTATTTCCGGATTTGTTTAGCCTTTCACCCCTATCCACAGCTCATCCGCTAATTTTGCAACACTAGTCGGTTCGGACCTCCAGCTGGTGTTACCCAGCCTTCATCCTGGCCATGGATAGATCATCCGGTTTCGGGTCTACACCCAGCGACTGAACGCCCTGTTCGGACTCGGTTTCCCTACGCCTTCCCTATTCGGTTAAGCTCGCCACTGAATGTAAGTCGCTGACCCATTATACAAAAGGTACGCCGTCACCCTTACGGGCTCCGACTTTTTGTATGCATACGGTTTCAGGATCTATTTCACTCCCCTCCCGGGGTTCTTTTCACCTTTCCCTCACGGTACTTGTTCACTATCGGTCGACTACGAGTATTTAGCCTTGGAGGATGGTCCCCCCATGTTCAGACAGGATGTCACGTGTCCCGCCCTACTTGTCGTACGCCTAGTTCCACACAAATATTTTCAGGTACGGGGCTATCACCCACTATGGCCACCCTTTCCAAGGTGTTCCCCTGATATTCATGCTAAAACGTACAGGCTGGTCCGATTTCGCTCGCCACTACTATCGGAATCTCGGTTGATTTCTTTTCCTCGAGTTACTTAGATGTTTCAGTTCACTCGGTTAGCCTCATCTGCCTATGTATTCAGCAGAAGATACCCTTGCGGGTGGGTTTCCCCATTCGGACATCTACGGATCAAAGCTTGATTGCCAGCTCCCCGCAGCTTAACGCAGGCTTCCACGTCCTTCATCGCCTGTAGTCGCCAAGGCATCCACCGTATGCACTTAGTCGCTTGATCCTATAACTTTGACTTAAGTCAAAGCAATGGTAAGTTGATAAAATTTTGATGCAATCGCAAATGCATATACAAATGCAATTATCAGCTTTTCGAATTGTTAAAGAACGCAGCCTATTGATTAATATCAAACGTAAATGCGCAACAAAAATTAAACGCACTTGCGTTTGATGGTGGAGGTGAACGGGATCGAACCGATGACCCCCTGCTTGCAAAGCAGGTGCTCTCCCAGCTGAGCTACACCCCCAGATGAATCGCACCAATGGTAGGGTGGTGGGTCTGGTTGGGCTCGAACCAACGACCCCCGCCTTATCAAGACGGTGCTCTAACCAGCTGAGCTACAGACCCAAGAGGGCTGCAATGAAACGCCACCAATCACCGCAAATATTGTTGCAGGCTGCTGAGCCGATAAGAGTGGGCGCTTGACCCTCAAGCTATTCCAGAAAGGAGGTGATCCAGCCGCACCTTCCGATACGGCTACCTTGTTACGACTTCACCCCAGTCATGAAGCCTACCGTGGTAATCGCCCTCCTTGCGGTTAGGCTAACTACTTCTGGTAAACCCCACTCCCATGGTGTGACGGGCGGTGTGTACAAGACCCGGGAACGTATTCACCGCGGCAAGCTGATCCGCGATTACTAGCGATTCCGACTTCATGCAGTCGAGTTGCAGACTGCAATCCGGACTACGAACGGTTTTATGGGATTAGCTCCCCCTCGCGGGTTGGCAACCCTCTGTACCGTCCATTGTATGACGTGTGTAGCCCTACCCATAAGGGCCATGATGACTTGACGTCATCCCCACCTTCCTCCGGTTTGTCACCGGCAGTCTCATTAGAGTGCCCTTTCGTAGCAACTAATGACAAGGGTTGCGCTCGTTGCGGGACTTAACCCAACATCTCACGACACGAGCTGACGACAGCCATGCAGCACCTGTGTTCTGGCTCTCTTTCGAGCACTCCTAAATCTCTTCAGGATTCCAGACATGTCAAGGGTAGGTAAGGTTTTTCGCGTTGCATCGAATTAAACCACATCATCCACCGCTTGTGCGGGTCCCCGTCAATTCCTTTGAGTTTTAACCTTGCGGCCGTACTCCCCAGGCGGTCGACTTCACGCGTTAGCTTCGTTACTGAACAGTTTCCCGTCCAACAACTAGTCGACATCGTTTAGGGCGTGGACTACCAGGGTATCTAATCCTGTTTGCTCCCCACGCTTTCGTGCATGAGCGTCAGTACAGGTCCAGGGAGCTGCCTTCGCCATCGGTGTTCCTCCGCATATCTACGCATTTCACTGCTACACGCGGAATTCCACTCCCCTCTACCGTACTCTAGTCGGATAGTCATAAATGCAATTCCTAGGTTGAGCCCAGGGATTTCACATCTATCTTTTCCAACCGCCTGCGCACGCTTTACGCCCAGTAATTCCGATTAACGCTCGCACCCTACGTATTACCGCGGCTGCTGGCACGTAGTTAGCCGGTGCTTATTCTGCAGGTACCGTCATCCATTCGCGGTATTATCGCAAACGATTTCTTTCCTGCCAAAAGTGGTTTACAACCCGAAGGCCTTCTTCCCACACGCGGCATTGCTGGATCAGGCTTTCGCCCATTGTCCAAGATTCCCCACTGCTGCCTCCCGTAGGAGTCTGGGCCGTGTCTCAGTCCCAGTGTGGCTGGTCGTCCTCTCAGACCAGCTACGGATCGTCGCCTTGGTGAGCCTTTACCTCACCAACAAGCTAATCCGACATCGGCCGCTCCATCGACGCAAGGCCTTGCGGTCCCCTGCTTTCACCCGTAGGTCGTATGCGGTATTAGCAACGCTTTCGCGCAGTTATCCCCCATCAATGGGCACGTTCCGATGCATTACTCACCCGTTCGCCACTCGCCACCAGGGTTGCCCCCGTGCTGCCGTTCAACTTGCATGTGTAAGGCATGCCGCTAGCGTTCAATCTGAGCCAGGATCAAACTCTACAGTTCAATCTTGGTGCCAATTAAGGCCAACTCATTCAGGAACTACGGATTTCTCCGTACTTCTTTTATGAGCGTTTAACTCGTATTTTGCAATCCGGTCAAACGCCCACACTTATCGGCTGCTTTTTGTTAATGAACCCGCTTTTGCGGCTGCTGCATTTGCAGCGGAGAATCAGTATTCTTGCACAACTTTTATTCCCGAGTCAAGCATAAGGTTTTGTCAGAAGCAGAACTTCAATCCTTGCTGCCTTCAATCCTTGCTGCCTTGAAAACCCGCTCGCAGCTTTTGTTGGTTTTTTGAGAACCAGCGAAAAGCAGCAAGAACGAAATTGTGCACCCAGGCCTGGTCCGTGTCAACACCTTTTCGCAACAGAAGTGCCTTGCTCTCTGGCAAGCAGGTGAGCGGGGCCATGCACGCGTGTCATTCGACTCTCCTCCGCCCACCTTCCTTGCGTGAGTTTTCCCACGACACTCCGACCTCATCCTCTGTACATCGGGGTCCAAAGCTCTGTCGCACTTGCTCACTGGCGTGAACAGGCCCTAGTCTTACTGTGTTGCTTCATTGGGCCGTCTCGAGCTCTCAGGCAGAGCAAGGGCATCGAGGCAGGCTGCGAGCCAGAAGCGAGCCGATGCGCAGCCGCAAGGTGGTGATCGAGGATGGGACATGGCGCTGCATGCGC
>NZ_JBTRXV010000115.1:0-10185 GCF_054608695.1 Thiomonas sp. | reverse complement strand
TCGATGCCGCCGTGATGCACCTCCAGTCCGCGCGAGCGCGCGACCTGCACCGCGCCAGCGTCGAAATCGAGCCCTTCCACCTGCCATCCGGCTTGCCGGGCCAGCATTAGAAAGCCACCATTGCCGCAGCCCACATCGAGCAAGCGCCCGCCGCCTGCTGGGAGCGGCGGCAGATGGCGGCATTCCGCATCGGCCGCCGTGCGCAGCGACGGCAGCAGCGGCAACAGCCAGCGCCCGATCGGCAACGCCGGGCTGCGCTGCAGGCCGTAGCGATGGTTTTGATAGCCGTTGATCAAGTCGTGCAGCAGACTGCGGATGCGGCCCTTGCGGCGCACGATGGGATGATCCTCGGCGTCGTGGGTGTAATAGCCCGCATAGGCGCGACCGATGCTCTCGGGTGTCGGCCTGGGGTCGAGATAGCCGCTGGCGCACTGCGCGCAACGGTACAAGTCCCACGCGCCATCGGCGACGCAGAACACGCGGTCGGTCAGCCCCTTGTAGAGCAGGCTGCGCTCGGCGCTGCCGCACACCGGGCAGTGCGGCACGGATTCAAGGTCCGCCTGAGGCCAGGGGCGTGGGGTTTCGCTCATGGTGCGATTTCCTTGTGGGTGCCCAGCCGGGTGAGGCGCAGCATGCGCAGTGCCGCGAACGCACAGGCCACGACGAGGACGACGATGAGCGCCAGTTGCACTTGGCCATGCAGCGCATAAACCACCCACAGCAGCGCGCCGGCCGACAGACACAGCAAGCCCACGCCCCGCGCCAGCGCCGCGCGCTGCGGGCGATGCAACCACCAGGCGGTGAAGTACAGCAGCGCGGCGTCCAGCGCCACGCGCAGCGTCCACGCCAGCGCCGCGCCGGTGATGCCGAACAGATGCACCCCGGCAACCAGCAGCACGGCGAACACCGGCAGTTCCAGCAGGTGCAGCTTGGCGGTCAGGTCGGAGCGGCCATGCGCTTGCAGCAGGGCATAGGGCAGATGCGCGGCGCTGTTGAGGAATATGCCGATCAGCAGCAGTTGCAGCACCGGCGTGGCCGGGCCTGCAAAACTGGCATCGAGCCAAAGCGTCAGCAAAGGGTGCGCGAACACTGCGCCCACGAGCACCGCAGGCAACACCAGCACCATCACGGCACGAATGGCCAGCGCCAAAAGCCGCGTCGAGGCTTCGGGCCGGGACTGGGTTTCCGCCAGCGCCGGGAACAGCGCGTTCATCGCCGTTTGTGGCAGCGACGTGGCGCGAAACGCGGTATCGAACGGCACCGTGTAATACGCCACCACCGCCGGTGGAAACTGGCTGGCGAGGTAGAAGCGGTCGGCATAGACCATCAGCGGGCCGATGAGGTTGCTCACCGACAACCAGCCGCCAAAACGCAGCGCGTGGCGCAGGTCGGCGCGGCTCGCGGTGACGCCGGGTTCGCGCGGCAACTGGCGATGCAATTGCGTGAGCCACAGCAGCATCCAGACCACGCGCGTGGCGGCCAGCGCCGCGATCACCCAGCCCACGTCGGGGCGGATCAGCGCCACCCCCACCGGCAGACCGAACTGCAACAGGCTCATCGGCATGCGCCACAGGCTGAGCAGGCGGAATTGCTGCAAGCCTTCCAGTGTGCCCATCGCCCCGGTGGCGGCCAGCGCGAACGGGATGGACAGCGCCAGCGCGCGCAAGCCGAAAATGGTTTCGCGCGCCATCTCGCCGCTGAGCGAAAACAGCCGGCCCACCAGAAACGGCGCGGCCCACCACAGCGCCACCAGCCACAGCACGCCGAAGCCCGCGAGCAGGCCGATGACGCGCCACACCAGCGCCGCCACCTGACCGCGCGAACGGCCCTGCCCGAGGCTGCTCGACACGGTTTGCGTGAGTGCCCGGCTGAGGCCGAGATCGAACAGGCCCGAAAACCCGATCAGCCCCAGCGCCAGCGTGAACACGCCCAGCCGCGCCGCGCCCAGCGCGTGCAGCAGGATGGGCAGCGCCACCAGCCCCACGCCCAGCGAAACCAGTTGCCCGCCGACGTTCCACAAGGCGTTGTGGGCGACCTTGCGGCTCATGGGTTGGGTGTGAGCTTCATGTTCGGCAACGGCCTGTCGTTCCCAAGCACCACATGGCTCGGGGAAAGTGGAGGGCAGATCGCTGGGCTCATGCAACGATCTCGATCCCGAACTCTGCCATGAGCGCATCGGCGCTGACGAGTGGTAGTTGCTCGACACTGGCTTGTGCGGCCAGCAGGCGGTCGAACGGGTCGCGGTGGGGCGTGTTCCAGCTCCCGGCCTTGAGTGCGTGCGCTGTCGTGATGGGGAGTTCGCTGGCACTGAGTTCGCGCAGGGTCAAGGCATACTGATCGAGCAGGACTGCAGCGCCAGACAGCTTGCCCAGCCGGTGCTTGGTGGCGATCTCGAAGGCCGATGCCGCGCTCACCAGCAGGGCGTTGCCGGGGTCTTCAAGCAGCGAGCGCAGGTGCGGGCGCAGGCGCTCGGGCTCCAGCACGGCCCAGAGGAAAATGTGGGTGTCGAGCAGCAGCCTCATGCTTCCCAGGCCTTCAGTTCCTCCTCGGGCAGGGGGTCGAAAAAGGTATCGTCCACACGACCTTGCAGAATGCCCAGGCGGCGCTTGGCGGGCTTTGCCAGCGGCATCAACCGCGCATACGGTTTGCCCGCTTTGGCGAGGATGATTTCTTCGCCCGCGTGCGCCTGGTCAATCAGCCGCGAGAGATGCGTTTTGGCGTCGTGGACATTGACGATTTGGGGCATGGCAATCACCTTAGCTAAGTTACTTGGCTAAGTCTACCGCTGCACGCAGGCACTGTCACCCGTCCCGCTTGTAGGTCAAGTTGGTGATCTGCTCGGAGATCAGGCCGATCAGAAAGACGATGACCGCAGCGCTCATGAGCAGCGCGCTCATATTGGTGAAACGGTGGCCGATGGTGAAGGTGTAGGCGTAGTTGCCCAGGCCGAGCAGGAAGAAGCCCGCGGCCACCGGGGCGAACAGTTTGAGCGGCGAATAGAGCGTCGCGATTTTGAAGATGATGAGCAGGAAGCGCACGCCGTCGCGCAGGGGACGAATGTGGCTGGTGCCCACGCGCTTGGCGGCCACGATGGGCACGTAGGCCACCGGGTAGGCGCTGCGGAAAAACGCCATGGTCGAGGTGGTGGGGTAGGAAAAGCCGTTGGGCAGCAGGTGGATGAATTCGCGGAACTTGGCGGCCCGTGCGGCGCGAAAGCCGCTGGTGAGGTCGGCGACCTCGTGGTTGGTCATCCAGGTGGCGAGGCGGTTGTACAGGCCATTGGCCAGGCCGCGCCCCACGCTGGCCTGGGAGCCGTCGCCACGCGCGCCGACGGCCATGTCGTAGCCCTCGGCGAGTTTGGCGAGCAGCCTGGGAATGTCGGCAGGGTCGTGCTGGCCATCGGCATCCATGAACACCAGCACCTCGCCGCCGGCGGCGCGCGCGCCGGTTTTGATGGCCGCGCCGTTGCCCATGCCGTAGTGTTTGCTGATGACGCGCGCGCCGGCCTGCTCGGCAACGGCTGCGGTGGCGTCGGTGGAACCGTCGTTCACCACGATGATTTCGGCCTCGGGGTAGAGCGCGCGAATGCCCGCAACAGTCCTGCCGACCGCACCCGCCTCGTTGCGGGCGGGGAGGATGATGGAGAGACGGGCGGCTTGCGCAATGGTGTCGGCCGGCAGGCCAAGGGTTTCCGGCTGGGTCAGAAGCATGGTCAATCCGCCCAAAGGCCCGATGGCGGCATTTCGCTGGCGCTACACCGGCGCGCTCGCGGGGCTTTGTCAATGGCACATTTCACGGCGGCGGTCATGGCAAATCCTTCCGGCTTGCTGGCAATCGGTCCATTATCGTGCGGCAGGCGGTGGCGCTTTCGCCGCGATTTCTGCGGCGAGCACCTTGCGCAAATGCGCTTCGCTCTGCTGATAGAAGCCGACATGCCGCAACCAGCGCTGGTGGATGGCGGCCATGCTCCAGCCGCGAATGCGTGCCAACGGCGAAGGCACGGCGTTGAGCAGATCGAGCGCCAGTTGCTGCTGCCCGGCGCTTGCCAGTTCCACTGAAAACCGCAGGCGCGCGCCCACGGGCAAGTCGGGCAGGCGCAAGGCTTGCAAGTCGAGCGTGTAGGCCTGCTGCACGTCGTTGTGCGCCAGGGCGCGCAGCGCCAGGCGGTGCAGCAGATCGCGCCGCACCGTTGCGTCTTGCGCCTGCGGGTTGCGCAGGGCGGTGTCGATGAGCTGCAGCTCGAAGTCAGGCCCGAAAGCGGTGCACTGGTCCATGCCGTCCAGCAGCTTGCCGAACTGGTATTGGGTCACGTTGTCGGTGAGGCGCGCATGGCCTGCGGCCTGCAACAAGGCCGCGCGCAGGCCGGTTGGGGCCTCGCCTTGGGCACACGCCACGCCGGCACGGTTGATGAGCAGAATGAGGCTGTGCGGATGCTGCTGCAGCGCCGCGTTCAGCAGCCTGGCGGCTTCGGGGTTGTTGCCCACGCTGGTCCAATAATTGGCCAGGTAGCCTTGCGCGCGCGGCGAGTCGGGGTGTTCATGCGCCCACACCAGCGCCAGTTGAAAGGGCTTGCCCCAGACCTCGGCACGGCGCGCGGTTTGCAGTGCGAACAGGGCCAGCAGGGCGATGGCGAGCCAAAGCGGCCAGCGGCTGGGACGTGGTGAAGCGACATCCCCCTTCTCACCTCCCCCACCGGTGGGGGAGGTGAGAACACTCCCTCCCCACGCGTGGGGAGGGCCGGGGTGGGGATTGGGGAGGGCCCGCACCAGCGCCATCGCCAGCGGTAAGAACATCAACCCCGCGGGCAGGTAGTTGCGATGCTCGAAGGCGAGTTCCAGTTGCAGCCAGGTCGACTCCATCACCTGCCCTGCCAGATAAAACCCCACCGCCGCGCCCGCCGCGGCAACCACCGGATGCCGCGCCCTGCGCGACAGCGCCGCGAACACGAGCAGCGCCAACATGCCCAGCACCGCAAACAGCGTGGACAGCGGCTGCAGCAGCCCGGTGGACAGGACGATGTCGTCGTGGAACAGGCCGCCATCGTGCGTGCGCGCCAGCCAGATGTCGCCCAGATACGTCCAGACGATGCGGCTTTCGGTCAGCAGCCGTTGCAGCGGCGTGAAGTCGCGCCCGGCCGTGGCGCCTGTCCACAGCCCAGGCAGGTATAGAGCCAGGTAAGCCAGCACCGCCAGCGCCGGTAGCCGGATGAACACCCAGCGCCAGGCCAGAAACGCGCGTCCGCCCTGTTCCAACGCGGCGTGGTTGCGGTCGAACACCAGCGCCTCCAGCACCCAGGCCAGCAGCGGCAGCAGCGCGCCGTTCTCTTTGCTGAGCACCGCAAGCAGCGTGCCCAGCGTCAGCGACACGCTCATCCACGCATAGCCCGCACGTTTGCGCCCCTGTCCCAGCAGCGCCCGCCCATGCGCGTAGCCCCACAGCCCGGCGAACACGAAGGTCGCGGCCAGCATGGCCATGCGCTGCACCACGTACAACGTGGTGGACACCCAAAACGGGTCGAGCAGCCACAGCCCCGCGGCCAGCACCCCGGCCCAGGCCGCTGGCCTGCGCGCCATGCCGAGTGCGCGTGCCAATGCCGCACTCAAGCCCGCGAGCAGCACGCCGTTGAGCAGATGCAAGGCGACATTGGTCAGTTTGAATGGCTCGGACGCAGCGGGCCAGTTGCGCGCGTCGAGCAGAAATGTCGCCAGCGACAGCGGCCTGCCCGTCGGCCCGGCGAAGCCTGAGGTGAGGAAGGCCGCCACCTTCCACCAGGTATCGATGCGGCCGTAGTCCCCCAGCGTGGCGAGGTTGGAATAGTCGTCGAACAAAAAGGGGCCGTTGCGCCCGGGCCAGTAGGTCAGCCAGGCGATGGCCAACAGCGCGGCGAGGGCGAGGAGCGGGGCAAAGCGGCGGGGCGCTGTGCGTTGCATGGGTGATACGGGGTGCTCGTTCACGGAGAACACCTCCCCACCCCAGCCCTCCCCACGCGTGGGGAGGGGGTTTCTAGCTCCTCCTCCACCTTGTGGGAAAAGTCGGGAGGGGCATCCTTGAGTTCGCAACGCGCTGTTTTCTCCTCCCCCGCCCTGTGGGGGAGGTCGGGAGGGGCATCCTTCGGCTCGCAACGCGCTGTTTTCTCCTCCCCCGCCCTGTGGGGGAGGTCGGGAGGGGGAGGTATCGTGCGCACATGGTTCGCCGCCAACTGCGAGTGAATCGTCACCAGCACTCCTTCGATATTGCTCAAAACATCGTTATTCCAGAAGCGCAATACCGTGTAGCCCTGCCGCTGCAGAAATGCGTCACGCCGCAAATCCGACTCGGCCCCGTTGTGCTGTCCGCCATCGACTTCCACCACCAGACTGCCAGGGATGCACACGAAATCCACGATATAGGGGCCAATCGGTGTCTGGCGACGAAACTTGACGCCGAGTTGCTCGGTGCGCAAGCGACGCCATAGCAGGCGCTCGGCATCCGTCATGTTCAAGCGCAAGTCGCGGGCGCGTTCGGTCATGGGATGCGTCACGGCGAGCTCCCAACCCCAGCCTTCCCCAATCCCCTCCCCGGCCCTCCCCACGCGTGGGGAGGGAGTGTTCTCACATCCACCACGGGTCGGGGAGGTCGAGAGGGGGATGTTGAGGATGAGGCTTTTTGCTCCTCCCCCACCCCGTAGGAGAGGTCGGGATGGGCCCCTCGCGCATCGCGCAGCGCCGTTCTCTCCTTCCCCACCTCGTGGGGGAGGTCGGGATGGGCCCCTCGCGCATCGCGCAGCGCCGTTCTCTCCTTCCCCACCTCGTGGGGGAGGTTGGGAGGGGCCTCTCGTGCATCGCGCAGCGCCGTTCTCTCCTTCCCCACCTCGTGGAGGAGGTTGGGAGGGGCCTCTCGTGCATCGCGCATCGCCGTTCTCTCCTCCCCCACTCCGTGGGGGAGGTTGGGAGGGGGAGAGGCTTTGCTTGCAAGCGCCGCTTTCTCTGCCAATTCCCCCGCCAACTTGCGTATCTCATCCCGGTGGATGCCAAACCGGTCCAGCTCGCGCATGCGCTCCAGCACATGGCCGGCGTCGCCGTACAGCCCCGCCGCCATTTGCATCACCACCAGATTTTTCCAGTAGTCGTACTTGCCGGGGTCGAGCGCCACGGCGCGCAGCATCAGGTGGTAGGCCAGCGGATTGTCGTGGCCCAGGTTGGCGGCGAAGTTGGCCTGGAGCGTGATCAGGTCGGGGCGGTTCGGGTTGCGCTGCACGGCAAAAGCAATCACGCCGCCGAGCTGCTGCAAGTCGCTGGGCGTGTAGCGGCACACGCCGTTGATGCTGCACTGAATCAGGCTGTAGAGCGAGCCCACGTCCTCCGCGCTCATCGGTGATGTGGCGATGGTGTGGTGCATCTCGGTCCACCAGCGCGGCTGCACCGGCAGGCTGTTCTTCGCGGCCATGAACACCAGCGCCTGCAAGGGTTGCAGGTCGGCGCCGGGCAGCAGCGCGCCCTGCTCCATCTGCCGCATGCCGAACTGGAACAGCGTGCTGTCGGTACCCTTGGCCATGATGAGCATCATGCGGCCCAGATCGTAGCTGGCGCGGGGCGACCGGGGGTGCGTGGTCGCCTCGAAATACGCCAGGCGGTACGGATTGCCCCAGACCTGCGCGCGCAGCACGGTGAACAGGCCGTACAACGCAATCAGCGCCGCCATGCCGCCCACGGTGAGCAGGCGCAATGTGCCCCGGCGCTCCTTGTCCGGCGGGCTCCATGTGAACAGCAGGCCGAAGAGCGCGAGGAACACGCCCCAGTCCGGCAAATAGTTGCGGTGCTCGTACACCAGCTCCAGCGGCACGAAGGTGGACAGCAGCGACTGCCCGGCGAAGAACCACAGCACGCCGAACGCAAACAGCGGCAGGCGTTTGCGCAGCCACAGCGCAGCCGCCAGCAAAGCGGCCAGAAACGCCCAGCTTGCCGTCGTGGTCCAGGGCGACAGCCAGCCGGTGGAAACGCGAAGATCGTCGTGATACAGGCTCAGCGCATTCGGCGTGGGCAGGATGATCCAGCGCAGATAGTCCACCATCACCCGGCCTTCGGTGAGCAGGCGCTCGCTCAAGGTGAAAGGCCGCGCCGCGTAGGCCGAGCCATTGAGTGCGCTGGGCAGCAACCACGCCAGGCCCAGCACGCCGGGGATGAACAGCAGCACGAGATAAACCGGAATCAGTGGGTTGATGGCTTGGAACCTTCTCCCCACCACCCTCCTCCCGGCCGCCCCTACGCGCGGGTGAGGTGAGAACGCTCCCCCCTCACCATCCCCCTCCCGGCATCCCCCACGCGTGGGGGATGAGAGAACACCCCCTCCCCACGCGCGGGGAGGGTTGGGGGCAGCAGCCTGTGGTTCCGAACCTTGAAGAAGAACACCCCCGCCCCACGCGGGGGGAGGGTTGGGGTGGGGAGGGGGTTGGGGAATGGGGAGGCCTGGCCCAGCACCATTGGCGCCAGCCAAAACCCCGCGCAACACCACCCACTCCAGCACGAAGGCGTAGGCGGGCAGCATGACGCCGGTTTCCTTCGCCAGCACGGCCAGCACCGTGCCCAGCGCCAGGCTGCCCCAAATCCAGGCCATGGCCCCGCGCCTGCCCTCGATCAGCCGCATGCGCCCATGCCAGTACGCGAGCAGACCCAGGAGCACGAAGCACGACGCCAGCGCCTCCTCGCGCTGCACCACGTACAGCACGGCGGTGAGCTGGATGGGAGCCAGCACCCAGGCGGCGGTGACCAGCAAGGCCAGGGTTGGCGCGCTCACCAACCATCCACCAGACCGCCCCAAGGCTGGCTGGCCCTCCGGGGGGGCTGGCAGTGCTTGCTCTGCCGTGTGGGCACTCGCCGGCTTGACTCGGCCAGCCGGCTGCTGGCGCTCCAGCCACCCCAGCACCCGCGCCGACAGCAGCCACACCAGCCAGCCGTTGAACAGATGCAGCAGCACATTGCCCAGCTTCAGCGGCCATGGGTTCATGCCGGTGAACCCCATTTGCGCCGCAAAACTCAGCATCGACAGCGGCCGGTCCAATGGCCCGGCATGGCCGCTCCAGATGGCGTGCCAGAAGTGGGCGTGCAGCGCCGTTTGGGCGAATGCGGCGTTGTCCACCAGATTGCCAAAATCGTCGAACACGTACCCGCCGGCCAACCCCGGCCAATAAACCAGCAGGCCGAGCAGGAGGATGGCCAACAACGCCGCGATCCGCAAAAAATGGGGTCTGTCCCCCTTTTTTTCTTTTTTTGCTGTTTTCATTCAAGCCAGTTTTCGACGAAGAGAAAAATGGGGTCAGACCCCATGCAGGGAGGGCAGTTTCGGTCTGCCCGGTATTCCGGGTATGGCGCGGCGTCCGAGTGTCCGCTGCAATTCCTGGGCGAACCGCGCATCACCGAGGGCATAACTGCCATGCAGGGCGGCGCGAATCTCATCCACAAGTCCGGGTGCGAGCTCGGATTGGAACAAATCACGATACGCCGCCTGCCGCTCGGCGGTGTTCGCGCCCAAGGCCGTATAAACGGCGTGCGCCTGAATCAGCGCATCCTCCTCGCCTTGCGCGTTGGTGCGGTAACTTGACCAGCGATAGTCGCCCGGATGCTCCACCATGCGCACCCGCACCGGGTTCAATTCGATATAGCGCTGGCAAGCCAGGAAATAACCCTCTTGCTGCACCAGACTGGAGCGGAACCTGCCCTCCCACAGCGTGCCTGTGCGCCGATAGGTGCGGTTGATATATTGCACATAGCGCTGGCCGAGGGTTTTCATCAGCAGCCCGGGCGCATCCGCATGGTCGGAGGACAGCAGCAGATGCACATGGTTGGTCATCAGCACATAAGCGTGAATGCGGCAGTCGGTCTTGCGCGCGGCATCCAGCAGCCAGTCGAGGTAAGCGCGGTAGTCCTCATCGGCAAAGAAGCACGCCTGCCGATTGTTGCCGCGCTGAATCAGATGCAGCGGGACATGGGGCAGTGTGAGCCGTGGGCGCCGTGGCATGGGGTATGAGCGGGGATGGGTCAAAGGGGAGGATAGCCGAAAAATGGGGTCTGACCTTGCCCCTGGGTCTGTCCCCCTTTCTCCTTATTTCTCCCCTTAATCGGCATAGGGGGCGGCTCGTCAGAGCCGCACCCCTGCCACACCACCCGGCGTGCGGGTCCGCACCGGGCGGTTCGCGAGCTTGAGGTCATG